>CAUSHT010000053.1:0-9032 GCA_963531275.1 uncultured Neisseria sp. | reverse complement strand
TTGAAATGGCCGTTCAACAAAACAAAAAATCCCCTTCTAAACGCGGTATGCACCGTTCACACGACGCTCTGACTGCGCCTTCTCTGTCTGTCGACAGCGCAACCGGCGAAGTGCATCGTCCACACCACATTTCTCCAAACGGTATGTACCGTGGCCGTAAAGTGGTAAAAGCCAAAGGCGAATAATCCGTTCGTCTGACTGAAAAAGCCAGAATATTGCCATGCAATGACTGGCTTTTTTGCATTGCACCCTGTATTTTCCTCTTCGGAAACACACCATGAAACGTAAAATCTGGTACACCTACGACGACATCCACCGCGTAATCAAAGGATTGGCGGAAAAAATCCAAAACTCCGGCACTAAATACGATGCCATGATTGCCATTGGCGGCGGCGGTTTTATCCCTGCCCGCATGTTGCGCTGCTTCTTGGAAATTCCAATTTACGCCGTCACCACAGCCTACTACGACAGCGATAACGAAGGTCAAGTAACCGAGGAAGTAAAAAAAGTCCAATGGCTTGATCCCGTTCCAGATACCCTGAAAGGCAAAAACGTACTGGTCGTTGACGAAGTGGACGACAGCCGAGTTACCATGGAATTCTGCCTGAACGAATTGCTGAAAGAAGATTTCGGCACTGTCGGCGTGGCAGTATTGCATGAAAAAATCAAAGCCAAAGTCGGCAAAATTCCTGAAGGTGTCCCTTATTTCAGCGGCATTACCGTGGAAGACTGGTGGATCAACTATCCTTGGGACGCGCTGGACATCGACGAACACAACAAATTGGCCGCGCAAAACCAATAAATTTGGTACGACCATCGCAACAAGCCTTTTCATCTGATTTTCAATTCAATCTCCTGAAAATCAGATGAGCGTACTTGTCCGATTGTCTGAGGCCGTCTGAAACACACAAACCGGAGAACAACATGATTACACTGGCCGTAGATGCCATGGGCGGAGATGCAGGCCTTGCGATTACCGTCCCCGGTGCAGTGGATTTCCTGAAACAGCAATCCGACGTACATCTGATTATGGTCGGAGATGAAGCAGCAGTCCGCCAAGCATTAAGCTCTGCTGGCGCGCCTATGGACCGCATTACCGTCTGCCATGCAGCGCAAGTCGTTGAAATGGATGAAGCGCCTCAATCTGCGCTGAAAAATAAAAAAGAATCATCCATGCGCATCGCCATCAACCAAGTTAAAGAAGGCAATGCGCAAGCCGCCGTATCGGCAGGCAATACCGGCGCACTGATGGCGACCGCCCGATTCGTCCTCAAAACCATTCCCGGCATTGAGCGCCCTGCCATCGCCAAATTCCTGCCTTCCGACAGCGAACACGTTACTTTGGCTTTGGATTTGGGTGCCAACGTTGACTGTACGCCCGAACAACTGGTTCAATTTGCCATCATCGGCAGCGAGCTGGTACACGCACTGCACCCAGAAAAAGGCAGCCCGCGTGTCGCCCTTTTGAACGTCGGCACTGAAGACATCAAGGGTACGGATGCCGTCAAACAAACCTTTAAACTGTTGAGCAGCAGCAAACTCAACTTCATCGGCAATATCGAAAGCAACAGCGTTTTGTATGGCGAAGCCGATGTCGTTGTTGCAGACGGGTTTGTCGGCAACGTTATGCTCAAAACCATCGAAGGCGCGGTTAAATTCATGAGTGGCGCCATCCGCCGTGAATTCCAAAGCACCCTGTTCAACAAACTTGCCGCCATTGCCGCCCTGCCCGCGCTCAAAGGTTTGAAAGGCAAACTCGATCCGCGCAAATTTAACGGCGCCATCCTGCTTGGTTTACGCGGTATCGTGATTAAGAGCCATGGCGGAACCGACGAAGTCGGCTTCCGTTATGCTTTGGAAGAAGCCTACCACGAAGCCAAATCTGCCGGCCTCGCTCAAATCGAACAAGGCGTAGCCACCCAGTTGGCTGCTTTGGAAGCCGCCAAAGCAGCAGCAGAACTGGAAGAAACCGCTGCTCCAGCAACGGAAGCTTAAGGCTGATATACACAGGCCGTCTGAAACTTCAAAATGTTCAGACGGCCTGTTTTTTTATCTTTGAAACACCAACTTCATGCTTCATATTGGGAATTTCCCCATTTTCGCTTACAATACCCGACTATCTGAATTAACTCTCTAAAAAGGCCGTTCTCATGCAATATGCCAAAATTTCCGGTACAGGCAGCTACCTTCCTGTCAACCGCGTCAGCAATGACGACCTTGCCAAAAAAGTGGACACTTCCGACGAGTGGATTACCACGCGTACAGGTATCAAATTTCGCCATATTGCAGACGACAGCGAAAAAACCAGCGACTTGGCCGCCGAGTCAGCGCGCCGTGCCTTGGCAGATGCCAATTTACAGGCTGACGATATCGACCTGATTATCGTCGCCACAGCCACTCCCGATATGCAATTCCCTTCTACGGCAACCATCGTGCAGCAAAAATTGGGCATTGCCAACGGCTGCCCTGCCTTCGACGTACAAGCCGTGTGCGCCGGTTTTATGTATGGCCTGACCACTGCCAATGCCTACATCAAAAGCGGCATGGCAAAAAACGCTTTGGTTATCGGCGCGGAAACCTTCAGCCGCATCGTCGATTGGAACGACCGCACCACCTGCGTTCTCTTCGGTGACGGTGCGGGCGCGGTTGTCTTAAGCGCATCTGACGAACCGGGCATCATTCACGGCAAACTTAAAGCCGACGGCAACTACCTCAACCTTTTAAACGTCCCGGGACAAATCGCCAACGGCCAGGTTTGCGGTTCGCCCTACATCAGCATGGACGGCCCCGGCGTATTCAAGTTTGCCGTCAAAATGCTGGCAAAAATTGCAGATGATGTCATCGAAGAAGCCGGTTACACCACCGATCAAATCGATTGGCTTGTGCCGCACCAAGCCAACAAGCGCATTATCGACTCTACCGCCAAACACTTGGGCTTGAGCATGGACAAAGTGATCCTGACCGTCCAAGACCACGGCAACACTTCCGCCGCCTCCATTCCGCTGGCACTGGATGTCGGTATTAAAAACGGTCAAATCAAACGCGGACAAAACCTCTTGCTCGAAGGCATCGGCGGCGGTTTTGCCTGGGGTGCGGTTCTGGTGAAATACTAACGATTGGGCCGTCTGAACACCCCTTTCAGACGGCCTATTCTGCTCAAACCCATGAAATCCCTAACGTTTGCACTCTGCATCAACATCTTATTTTTAGGCGTAACGTTTATGGTATTGCCCAAACTGGCAATCGCCTATCTCGCACTGAGTGCATACGTTTTCCTGCTTTACTACCTAGACAAACAGCGCGCACGCAACCACGGCAGACGCATACCCGAAGCAAAATTACACCTGCTCAACCTGCTTGGCGGCTGGCCGGGCGGTTATTGCGGCAGCCTCGCATTCAGGCACAAAACCAGCAAACCCAGTTTTGTCCGCACCTTCCGGCTGACCGCCGCAACCAATACTGTCGCCACCCTCCTTCTGCTGGCAGACACCCTCAAACATTCAAACCAATAAGGAATTACCATGTCTTTCGCATTCTTCTTCCCCGGACAAGGCTCACAAAGCCTAGGCATGATGAACGGCTTTGCCGAGCAAGCCATCGTTAAAGCCACATTTGACGAAGCTTCCGCCGTATTGGGTCAAGACCTGTGGGCAATGATTAACGGCGAAGATGCCGAATTAATCGGACAAACCGTCAACACCCAGCCCATCATGCTGGCTGCCGGCATTGCCACCTACCGCGCCTACTTGGAAGCCGGCGGTAAAACCCCTTCTGTCGTTGCAGGCCACAGCCTCGGCGAATACACCGCCCTCGTCGCTGCCGGCGCATTGGATTTCTCAGACGCGGTCAAACTGGTTCGCCTGCGCGCCGAACTCATGCAATCTGCCGTACCGCAAGGCGTAGGCGCAATGGCCGCTATTTTGGGTTTGGAAGACGAACAAGTAAAAAACATTTGTGCCGAAGCTGCACAAGGCGAAGTCGTTGAAGCCGTCAACTTCAATTCCCCAGGCCAAGTCGTTATCGCCGGCAATACCGCCGCAGTCGAACGCACCATGGCCGCCGCCAAAGAAGCCGGAGCCAAACGCGCCCTGCCGCTGCCTGTTTCCGTTCCCTCACATTGCAGCCTCATGAAGCCTGCAGCGGAAAAACTTGCCGAAGCATTGAAAGACATCACCATCAAACAACCGCAAATCCGCGTCATTCATAACGCCGACGTTGCCTCTTACGATGATGCCGACAAAATTAAAGATGCCTTGGTACGTCAACTGTACAGCCCGGTGCGCTGGACAGAAACCGTCAACGCGCTTGTTTCCGAAGGCATCACCGAATCCGCCGAATGCGGCCCCGGCAAAGTCCTCGCAGGCCTAGCCAAACGCATCAACAAAGAAGCCGCGTGCAGCGCATTGACCAATGCCGACCAAGTGGCTGCATTTATCGAAGCCCACTAAAACGTTTTCAGACGGCCTTATCCTGTCAGGCAAGGCCGTCCGAAAAATCAGTCCACTCCAATCCGAATACATTATGAAAAAAACCATTATTCTTGCCGTTCCCTACATGTACGGACTGGATCAATGTATCGAAAAAAATCTGCGTTTTCTTGGTTTTGATGTCATTAATCTGTGCTATGACGACCGAGATTCCTATTATCCGAACTTGAACCTGAACTAAAAATTAAGGAAGAAAAAGAGGCTTTAGGACTTCCTACCCCGGAAATCGATAGAGAAGTTGTGGAGAATTTAAATGTTTGACAGGGAAAAGCTGCTGACTTCTGTGATTCCTATCAGGACACACCAGCTAGCAGCAACCGTGCAACATATTGTCTATACAGCCGATCAAAACTACATCCGCCACATCGGCACGTCCATGCTCTCCGTTTTGGCAAACAACCGCTTTCCTTTTCATTTTCATCTCTTGGTCAGCGGTTCGGAAAACTATGACTTCGATATTTTCAACCAACTAGAAAATATCAATCCAAATTACGCCGTAACGGTTTATCACCTGAATACAGATTATTTTTCTACCCTGCAGACAACCAGCTATTTCACCATCGCCATGTACTACCGGATGTGCATACCTGCCATACTTGGCGATATAAGCGATACTGCACTCTACTTGGACACAGACGTTCTCTGCTTAGGTGATATATCAGAACTGTTTACCGTCAACCTTGACCATAAACTTCTCGCAGCCGTTCCAGAAACAACACTTTACTGTGCCTACATCAACAAATTGAATGTATTCGGTTTTAGAAGTACAGACCCCTACTTCAATTCAGGCGTGCTGCTGTTTAACAACAAATTTTGGAACGAATCATCCGCTTACACTATCCTAAGCGAGAAAATACGTCAGGTCGAACTCAACAAATTTATCTTGGCATGTCCGGATCAAGATCTGCTCAATCTAAGCTGCAAAGGCAAAGTAGAGTGGTTGCCGGAATCTTACAACTGAATACATTGGCATCATCAAGGAAATGAGCTGAACACCAACCCCAATAATATCCGGCTTGTTCATTTTATCGGCGGCACCAAGCCTTGGCATCATCTTGGCTTCCATCCTGTTTATGATTCTTTTTATAGAAAGTCTCCTTGGTATGATGGTTATCTCCATCAAAAGCCCAATATCGACTTACCCTTCCCAAATCCGCATAAGAGATACAAACAAGCTGCAAAACGCCTATTTAAACAAGGCGATAAAAAACAAGCCTGGCTATATTACCGAACATATTTGTTAACAAAATTTCTAGGCCGTCAAAAGCAACCTTATCTTTCAGAAAAATCAATTTATTAAAACAGGGCAACCTTAGCACGCAAAACATTTACAGACGGCCTGTAGACAAAAGTTAGATTAAAACACCTATTCGTGGTATAAGGCCGTCTGAAACCATTTTTCCAATCGCAATTAAGGAATAAAACATGAGTACACAAGATTTGAGTGGCAAAATCGCTTTGGTAACCGGCGCTTCTCGCGGTATCGGTGCGGCAATTGCCGATACTTTGGCTGCGGCCGGTGCAAAAGTTATCGGCACAGCCACCAGTGAAAGCGGTGCGGCTGCAATCGGCGAACGCTTGGCACAATGGGGCGGCGAAGGCCGTGCATTGAATACTGCCGAACCTGAAACCATCGAAAACCTGATTGCCGACATCGAGAAAGAATTCGGCAAACTGGATATTTTGGTCAATAACGCCGGTATTACCCGTGACAACCTCCTGATGCGCATGAAAGAGGAAGAATGGGACGACATCATGCAGGTTAACCTCAAATCCGTCTTCCGCGCCTCCAAAGCCGTATTGCGCGGCATGATGAAACAGCGTGCCGGCCGCATCATCAACATCACATCCGTTGTCGGCGTGATGGGCAATGCCGGCCAAACCAACTATGCGGCCGCAAAAGCAGGCTTAATCGGCTTCTCCAAATCTATGGCACGTGAAGTCGGCAGCCGCGGCATTACCGTCAACTGCGTCGCCCCCGGCTTTATCGACACCGATATGACCCGCGCCCTGCCGGAAGAAACCCGCAAAACCTTTGAAGCGCAAACTTCTTTGGGTAAATTCGGTGAAGCACAAGATATTGCCGATGCAGTCTTGTTCTTGGCATCTGATCAGGCAAAATACATTACCGGTCAGACACTTCATGTAAACGGCGGTATGTTGATGCCTTAAACCGTTTGTTTATTTAAAGGCCGTCTGAATATTTCAGACGGCCCTTTTTGTCAACCAAAACACTACTTTACATTCTATCTTGATATAATCTTAATAATCCGTTAGATAACGCTCGAAACAGTAAGTCCAAATAAGCATGATACGGGAAATCAAATCGCAGAAATGAAGTTCATTCTGTGCGTTTTTATTTGGGTTTGCTGTCGGTTTTCGACGTGTTTCAGACGGCCTATATAACAATAGCTACTTTTAACGAAAGGCCGCCCACTCTATGCACGAATTCTCCCTCGGTCCCATTGTCATTGTCCTGTTGGTTTCCGTCATTACGGTTATCTACTGTCGCAAGTTCAACATTCCTTCCATGCTCGGTTATCTTTTGGTCGGTTTTATTGCCGGTCCGGGTATGTTCAAACTGATTCCGCAAAGCCACGCTACCGACTATTTGGGCGAAATCGGCATTGTGTTCTTGATGTTCAGCATCGGCCTCGAATTCTCCCTGCCTAAACTCAAAGCCATGCGCCGCCTCGTATTCGGTTTGGGCGGTTTGCAAGTCATCGTTACCATGCTCTCGATTATGGGCATTTTGATGGCGATGGGCACGCCGTTCAACTGGGCGTTTGCCACCGCCGGTGCACTGACCATGTCGTCCACCGCCATCGTCAGCCGCATTTTGTCGGAGAAAACCGAGCTGGGTCAGCCGCATGGTCAAATGGCCATGGGTGTTTTGCTGATGCAGGATATTGCCGTTGTACCGCTGATGATTCTGATTCCGGCGCTTGCCGGCGGCAGCGAAGGCAACTTGTGGGTAGAACTGGGCCTGGCCGGTTTGAAAATGTTGCTGACCTTGGGCATTTTGTTCGTCATCGGCAGCCGTGTGATGTCGCGCTGGTTCAGACTGGTTGCCAAACGCAAATCGTCCGAACTCTTCATGATCAACGTTTTGCTGGTTACTTTGGGCGTAGCCTATCTGACAGAACTTGAAGGCCTGTCCATGGCATTGGGCGCATTCGTCGCCGGTATGCTGCTTTCCGAAACCGAATACCGTATTCAGGTGGAAGACGACATCCGTCCATTCCGCGACATCCTGCTTGGCTTCTTCTTCATCACCGTCGGCATGAAGCTGGATATTCAGGCGCTGATCGGCAATTGGCAGCAAATTCTGATTTTGTTGGTCATCCTGTTGGTCTTGAAAGCACTGGTCGTTTTCGTCATCGCTTTGCGCATGAAAAACCCTGTGGGCGACAGCCTCAAGAGTGCGCTTTATTTGGCGCAAGGCGGTGAGTTCGGCTTCGTGATGCTGGCCATTTCCAGCAAAATCAATATGGTTTCGCCCGAATTGGAACAAGCAGCCACTGCAGCCGTCTTGCTCTCCATGATTGCCGCACCATTCATTTTGGGCAGCAGCGATGCCATCGTCAGCCGCTTCGTCAAATCCGACTGGGACATGAAAGCCTTGGACTTGCACTCCATGTTGGTGGAAACCATGAGCAAATCCGAACACGTCCTGATTATCGGTTTCGGACGCGGCGGTCAATCGGTTGCCCGTGTATTGGCGCAAGAAGGCATCCCCTACTTTGCCCTTGACTTGGATATTGCCCGCGTACAAGTGGCACGCAACGCAGGCGAACCGGTTTCCTTTGGTGATGCCAAACGCCGCGAAGTCTTGGAAGCCGCTGGCTTGGGGCGCGCCAAAATGGTGGTCATCACGCTGAACAATATGCACGAGACCCAACATGTTCTCGGCAACATCATGTCCATGCATCCGAGTATGCCGGTTTATGTTCGCGCCACCAATGACGATTACGTCAAAACCTTTACCGAAATGGGTGCGGAAGAAACCGTCTCCGATACCAAAGAAACCAGCCTGGTGCTGGCAAGCTATGCCATGTTGGGTCACGGTCTCTCTTACAACCATGTTTATCAAACCATAACCCACATCCGTCACAGCCGCTATGCATCTTTGCAAGACTTGTTTGTCGGCAGTGATGATGACAGCTTCTCCGACGAAGACAGCAAGGCCGTCTGCCGCCATGCCTTCCCATTGCAAGGCGAGGCACACGCCATCGGTAAAACCATCCGTGAATTACCATTGGCAGCGCATTATCTGAAACTATTGTTTATCCGCCGCAATACCGGAAAAATCCAAGACCTTGACCCTGATTTCGTTCTGGAAACCGGTGACATTTTGGTTGTCGCAGGCAAGCAGGAAGAAAATATTTCCTTTGAAAACTGGTGCTTACAGGGGGATATCTAATAATCGGCAAATAAATCTTGCGCGCATCAAGATTTTTTGGTTTAATAGCGTCTTCGCAATTTTGCGCACGGGTGATTAGCTCAGTTGGTAGAGCGTCTGCCTTACAAGCAGAATGTCGGCGG
>CAUSHT010000052.1:0-9083 GCA_963531275.1 uncultured Neisseria sp. | reverse complement strand
AAAACCTGCCTTTTCAAAGGCAGGTTTTTGTTATTTAAATTCCCTTAATATTTTTATGGTATCATCATAGAAATTTATTCTATCATTGCTTAATAAACCCTGATTACAGACAACGATAAAAACTGATACGCCTCAAGCGGCTATTTTCGATAAAATAAACCCAATCATTATCCCTATAAAATTACGACACTATGTATAAATCCCGCCTTCTTTCCCTGCCCGTATTGATTCTCTCCGCGCTGAACGCCTATGCGGCCAACACGCCGAATCCGCTTGATCAAATCGATAAAAACGCACCCAATCAATTCGACAAAGACTTCCGCGACAACCTCGATCAGATTCATTCGGTCGAAATCCAAAAACGCGAGCAGTCGGCATGGGATTTACAGAAAAAACAAGATAACGACGCGGTTGCACAAGAGGTGCCGTCTGAAAACAATACCGAATGCTTGGATTACACCGGTATCGAGCTTTCCGGCATTACCCTTATCGATTCCAAAAAGATTGAAGCCAAGTTACCCAAATGCATCAATCAAAACAGCATCAACCAACTGAACCGTGACATCATTGCCGAGTATATCGCTCAAGGCTATCCGCACACGCAAATCAAATTTGAAACCACGCCTGAACGCGTCCTGAAATTGGCAGTCATCGAAGGCAAAATCCGTGAGATTACCGGTGGCTCCCGTACGGTCAACGTCAACACCCTCTTCCCCAATCATCAAAGCAAACCGCTAAACATCCAATACCTCGACCAAGGGATCGAACAGGCAAACCATGTTGTCGGCAACAATGTCAGCATCGATGTTTATCCGCATGATGACGGCACCGCCTCCATCCAACTCAACAACGATGCCCAAAAACATTGGGGCGGCAGCGTCACCATCGACAATAAAGGCAGCAAACCCAATACCACGACACTTCGCGGCAGCCTGAATATCGGCAGCCCGTTGGGATTGAGCGACTCCCTTTATTTAAACGGCTATACCAATCTAAACAACCACGACAGCCATTACAGTCGCGGCGGCAGCCTGTTCTACCAAGTTCCTTATGGCGCATGGACATTCAGCACTTACGCCGCCGCGTCGCAATCACAAAGCATTTTAACGCCCAGTGTGACACGCTATGCCTACCGCTCCAAATCCAAAGCGGCAGGAATCAAAGCAGACCGCGTATTCTCACGCAGTCAAAAACACGTTACCTCCGCCTATGCCGGCATCGATTATGTGAAACAGACTGCAAAATTTGCCGACAGCAAACTGGAATTGCAAAGCCCGGAAATCTATTCGGCACAAGTCGGCCTGTCGCATACAGCCATCCTGCCAAACGGTATTTGGCTCAACAATATCGGCGTGGAACAAGGGTTTGCGAAAAATACCGAACACACGCCGTTCGACAAGCGCTATACCTCTGTATCCTTGCAAAGCAATTTGATTCAAAACCGCCCATTGGGTAAATGGATCGTGCGCAACCATCACCAAATCGATGCCCAATATAGCCCGCATGATTTGTTTGCCGCCAAAGAAATGGACATCGTCGGCTATCAAAATGTACGCGGTTTCCGTTCGACTTCTTTGAGCGCAAACAGTGCAGTCCTGTTAAGCAATACCGTTTATTTCCGCCGCAATACGCCCCACGGCATCTATATCGAGCCTTATCTGGGCGCAGACATCGGCGTTGCCAAAAACAATAACGAAGGTTCGCAACGCGCCATGGGTGTGGTTGCAGGTTTGAATTTAGGTAAGGCGGACAAATGGCAACTTTCTGCCGACTATGGCAAAGGTTTTGCACGCATGCCCAACCAATCAAACAGCGAAATACAGGATCATGTGACCGTTTCTTTGCGCATTCCATTTTAAAGTTATGTAAATATATATCCTTTTATCCAATATATGAACCGCCCATCTTAACATTATTAATTTTCTATTAATATCAATAAGATGGGCGGTTTTTATTTGCATTTGAAATAGTGCACATAAGGCCATACTGGTGGTATGATTGTAAAAAATTTCATAACAATGTTAATACATTCAAAAATTTCCTCAACAGAAATCCCATACCCGATATGGGATTTCTGATTCAATCTCCATCACGATAAATAAGGATTAAAATCCATGAAAATCGACACTTTATATCAGCCTAAGCTCTCAGCTTCCGGCAAAGTAACTGTCGCCGTGTGCTTTGCATTCCTGGGAAATGCAGCGGTAGCGGCCAATATCGAAGCCATCGGCCAAACTTCGGTACAGCAGCAACACAATGTCGACATCGTCAACATTGCCGCACCGACGGCCCAAGGTCTTTCTCACAACCAATATAACAAGTACAACGTTTCCCAACACGGCGCCGTTTTGAATAACGCCCTGTCTGCCGGTAAATCCCAACTGGCCGGAAACCTGTCTGCCAACAAAAACTTCCAAGGTCAGGCCGCATCTGTGATCTTGAATGAAGTGGTCAGCAAAAATCCTTCTCTGATCTTAGGTCAGCAAGAGATCTTCGGTATTGCCGCAGACTATGTTTTGGCAAACCCTAACGGCATTACCCACAACGGCGGCAGCATCCTGAATGCCAACCGCGCATCCTTGGTTGTCGGTACGCCAACCGTTTCAGACGGCGCGTTGAAATCTTTCAATATCAGCGACAATGGCAAACAACTGCAAGTAAACGGTAATTTGAGCGGCAACCGCGTAGTTGACCTGCTTGCTCCGCAAGTTGTAGTCGGCAAATCAGCCAATGTTAATGCCGCCGATGCCATCAACGTTTCTTCAGGCAAAAGCAACTTCGACTACAAAACCGCACAAATCGAAGCATTGGACGCTGCTTCAAACGCGCCGGTGCTTGACGGTCATATCTTCGGCAGTATGCGTGCCGGTACCATCCGCATCCACGCGACCGACAAACGCGCCAAACAAAACATTCAAAATGCCGCCATTACCGGTACCCGCTACCTGAATATCGACAGCAAAGGCAACCTGAGCATCCAGTCTGCCAATCTGACCGGCGCACAAATGGAATTGTTTGCCCGCGATACCGACATCAAAGGCACGGTTACCAGCCATTCCGCCAACAAATCTTCCAGCGGCAAAGAAGCGCAAAATGTTCAGCACTTCCGTTCGGACCGCAACAAAACGGAAACCTTTACCGCCAGCAATATCAATGCATCCGAGTCATTGACTTTGAACAATAGCGGCAGCCTCAACCTGAGCGCGGCCAACATCAATGCCGGCGCGCTGACTGCATCTGCCACGGGCAACATCAATTCTAACGCGGTAAAAACAACCAACCGTACAGAATCCGACCACACTCAAAGCAAAGGCCTTTGGTACAACAACAACCTGAGCTCCTCTACTGACGAAAGCCTGCATCAAACCAAAATCAATGCCGGCTCTGTCAATATCGCCACCACAGGCAAAGTTCAATTGGATGCGACCGAACTGAACTCGGCTGCCGATGCACGCATTGCCGCCCAACAAGGCATCGTATTGAGCAGCAACAGCGAAACCGACAGCAGCTCGACTTATGTCAGCTTCAAAAATGAAACTGCTGCCCTGAAAACCGGTATCGCTACAAAATCTTCCAAAAACTCTACCGCCCATCAAACCAAAATTTCCGCAGCCGGTGATATCGGTTTGATTTCCGAAGGCGATTTGAGCACTTACGGCGCAAGCATTGCGGCAAACGGCAATGTCGTTACCGATGTCAACAAGATTAACTTGGGTACTCAAACCACCATCAATACCAACAGCTTCGACGATCAGAAAAAATACTGGGGCGGCCTGTTCGGCGGTGAAAGCCAAGTTCAAAACAACCGTACCGAAAACCTGCACGGCAGCAGCATTACTGCCAACTCAAACGTAGTCTTGGGTGCAAAAAACGGCGTCAACGTTTACGGCAGTACCGTTGAAGGCCAAGCCGGTACATTCGTCAGCTCCAAAGCAGGCAATGTTGATATTAAAAACGCCACCAGCACCGATACTTCCGCACAAAGCGCGCGTAAAGGTACGATTTTCAATATCACGACCTCTAAAACCAGCAGCAACAGCAGCATTGAAAAAGTAACCGGTTCCACCCTGGTTTCCAATGCCGACCTGACCGTTGTTTCCAACAAAGACATCAATGTGATCGGCTCTGCATTGTTTGCGGCACAAAAACTGCAACTGTCTTCCGCAGGCGATTTGACCATTGATGCTGCCAAAGCAGTAGAAAACAAACAGGTCAACGAGTATTCCATCAAAGGCTACTCTGGTATCGAAACCAATAAAGAAAACGGCAGCGTGACTGCCAAAGCCGGTATCAAATTCACCGATACCCACACCGACACCCACTCTGTCGGCCTGAACGGCAGCATTTTGACCGGTAAAAACACCCAGTTGTCTTCCAACTCAAACGTTACCGTCAGCGGCAGCCAAGTCAACGGCGAAGAATCCGTCAACATTTCCGCAGCCAATGACGTCAATATTGTTGCATCCAAAGGCAGCAACACTGTAACCGAATCCGGCCGTGTAACCGATTTGGGCGTATCTGCTACTGCATACGAAAAAAATAACGTTGCAGGCGTCGGCGTATCTGTCGGCATTACCAGCACCAAAACAGATGCAACTACCGTAACGAATACATCCCATGTATCCAACATCAACACCGGCGGTAATACCACTATCACTGCAAACGGCAATATTAATCAAGAAGGTACCGTGATTAATGCGACCGGCAATGTAGTTGAAGCTGCCAAAAACGTTACCCATGCAGCGGCACACAGCGGTGCAAAATCCGATGTGAAACAAAACGGCGGCGGTTTGGTCGTTTCTGCCGGCATCAGCACCAACAAAGGCATCGGCGGTGAAATCACTGCACAAGGTCAAGGCAATTCTTCGACCCACAATGAATCCACTGCAACCGTAACCACCATCAACGCAGGCAATGCCATCGTTTTGGCAAATGACAAAGTGTCTGATGAAGGTACAAAATATGATGTTACCGGTGCGATCAACATTGATGCAGGTTCATACCACAATACTGCCGCCCACAACACCAGCAACAGCAGCAGCAAACAAGGCGGCGCTTCTTTGACTGTCGGCGCATACACCAAAGACGGTTCAAACGTTGATGTGAATGCCAACCTGAACGTCAACTACGCTGATGAAAACAAAAAAGAATCTACCGCCGTTAAAGGCGATATGAATGCGACCAATGTTGTCATCAACGCCAAAGACTCTGCTGAAATCGCATCCAACATTACTGCCAACAACAACGTCAACATTACCGCAGGTAACGGCGTAACCTTCACTGAGTCAGCCAATACTGCCTCCAACCAAGGTACAGCCGTTAATGTCGGTATCGGCGCTGGTGCGACAATCAATGTTGAAACCGGTGTTGCCGTTCCTCACGTCAATGGCTCTGTCAGCGTCAACAAAACTGATAACGCTTCTTCTACCGCCACAGGCGCGAATGTAGCGGCCGGCAACGATATTAAAATCAATGCCAACAACGGCGACGTCAACCTGCACGGTACCAACCTGGTATCCAACAACTCCGTTGAAGTAGAAGGCAACAAAGTCAATACTTCCGGCGCGATCAGCAGCGTTAACGAAAAAAATCTGACCGTCAATGTCAACGGCAGCTATGCTTCAGGCAAACCAAACGGCAACATCAACGCCAAAGGTAAAAACGAAGCCACCGTAACCAATACGGCAAACACCATCCAAAGCGACAATGTTGTTATTACTACCGGCTCTCCAACCGGTTTGAGCGTCAACAATACGACCATCAACGGTAATAATGTTGCGTACTATTATGACGACAGTAAAGCTCCTGCGGCGAACCGTTATACCTACCGTTCTCGCCAACCAAGCTATGCCAAACGCCGTTTGCGCTACTAAGATGCACTATTGAAGTCATTTAATAGCCATTAAGACATGCCGTCTGAAAACAGAAAGTTTTCAGACGGCATTTTTATCATCAATGCAAAACAACACACTATCTCTGTTATGATAATGCCTCGCTAATATTATTCCGTTCCAACCATGTCTTCCGCCCTTCCTTTTGACGCGCTCACACTTTCCATCGACGGCACCAACCTCATCGAAGCTTCTGCCGGTACGGGTAAAACCTACGGCATTGCCGCGCTCTTTACCCGACTGATTGTTTTAGAAAAAAAAGATATCGAGAAAATTCTGGTCGTTACCTTTACCAAAGCGGCGACGGCAGAACTGAAAACCCGTTTGCGAGCGCGTTTGGACGAAGTGTTGCAGGTTTTGAACGAAATCCAAACTTTGGGCGGCGAGCCGGAACATATTTCAGACGGCCTGAACAAATATTACGAAAAAGAGAAAAAATCCCCCGATGACTTTCTCAATCGCTTGATTCCTTTGGCTTTAGGCGAGCAAGACGGACAGGAAAGCTGCCATCGCCTGATTCTCCGCCTCAAAGCCGCACTGAGCCAGTTTGACAACGCCTCGATTTACACCATCCACGGCTTCTGTCAGCGCGTCTTGCGCGATTACGCGTTTTTGTGCGGCGCACCTTTGGATGTCGAGCTGTCGGACGACTCACGCGAGAGGCTGCTGATTCCTGCGCAGGACTTTTGGCGGCAGAAAGTGGCAACCGATGCCACATTGGCACAATTGGTTTTTGACCGAAAATGCACGCCCGAAGAAATGCTTGCCGAAATCAAAAGCTATACCGGCCGCCCCTATCTGAAATTCAGACGGCCTGAAGGCGATTTGCAAGAAGCTCAAGCCAAGCTTCAAGAAACATGGCAAAAAATTTGCGTCCACTTGGAAGACTTGGAAAAAGCGTTTTGGGCAATTTTTCCCAAACTGAACGGCCAAACCTACAGAAGAAAAACCTTTGAAAATATTTTTGCCGATTTAAAAACAAACGCCGAATCCAACCGTCTGCCCCGCCTGAGCAAACAAACGCTAGAAAAATTAAGCCTCTTCAGTATCGATACGCTCAACAGCAAACTGAAAAAAGAATATAAAGCCGATGCCGATGCGGCGGAAATTATTCAGCAGCAAGCCTTGGCTAATCTCGGTCGTGATTTGCAGGCAATGAAAAGCGCGGAAGAAGCGGTCTTCATCTGCCTGCAACTCGACCTACTTTCCTACATCAACCAATCCATTGCCGAACAAAAAAAATCACGCCGCGAGCGCGTGTTTGATGATTTGCTGCTGGATGTCCATCAGGCATTGACCACCAATGAACACGGCAACGCATTGGCAAAAGCGGCGGCGGCAAACTGGGAAATCGCGCTGATTGACGAATTCCAAGATACCGACCCGTTGCAGTACGAAATTTTCCGCCAAATTTTTATCGAACAAGGCTGCCCGCTGTTTCTCGTTGGCGACCCCAAACAGGCGATTTACAGCTTTCGCGGTGCGGACATTTACGCCTATCTGCAAGCCGCGCAAGATGCGGACAAGCATTACACCCTTGCCGTCAACTACCGCAGCCATGCCAAGCTGATCAATGGCATCAGCGCCTTGTTCAAACAAAAAAAACACCCCTTTGTATTGGAAAACATCGATTACAGCGATGTCTCCGCCAGCCGTGCCGAAAGCCGGCTGTCGCCACACCGCCCCGCCATCCAAGTGCGCTGGCTCAATACGGACGATCAAACCGGCAAAGAGATTTTGCGCGGCCGTGCCGCCGAATATTGCGCCGATGAAATTGCCTTTGCACTCAATGAAGCAGCCGAAGGCCGTCTGAACTTCAAAGGCCGCGCTTTGGAATCCGGCGATATTGCCGTCTTGGTGCGCACCAACAACGAAGCGGCAATGATTGCCAGGAAACTGAAACAGCGCCGCATCCAAAGCGTGTTGCTGTCGCGCCAGTCCGTTTTCGATTCCGCCGAGGCAGACTCTCTGTCCGCGCTGATCGGCTTTTGGCTCAACCCAAGGCAAACCGACTGGCTGCGCTTTGTCTTGACCGGCGTTTTGTTCGGCTATACCGCCAAAGAGATTTACGAACTCAACCACAACGAACACCAGCTGCTGAAATGGCTGGAGTCGTCTGCCCAAGCCATGGAAAAATGGCGGAAAGGCGGCATTTTTGCCGCCGTGCAGCAGTTTGCCGCCCTACATGACATCGAAACACGCCTGCTCAAAGGCGGCAACGAGCGCAGCCTGACCAACTACTATCAAATTCTGGAGCTTTTGGCCGAAGAAGACAGCCAAAGCCACAACCCTGCCGCCCTGCATAAATGGCTGAACGAACAAATCAGCCGTGCGCGCAGCGGCCATTTCCCGTCAGACGCGCAAACCATCCGTCTTGAAAGCGATGAAAAATTGGTCAAAATCGTTACCATGCACGCGTCGAAAGGTTTGCAATATCCTTTGGTGTACTGCCCCTTCGCATGGGATACCAAAGACAATTCCAAAGAAAACTGGAAAATCCTGCATACCGAAAACCACGAAACCGAGCTGCTGGCCAAATCGCAAACCTCGGAAGCAGAACTAAGCCACCTTGCTGACGAAAAGACGGCAGAAGATTTACGCCTGCTTTATGTCGCCCTTACCCGCGCCGAAGAACAGCTCAACATCTACGCCGCCGCCAACAAAAACTGTACGCCAAACAATCCTTTTGCCTATCTGCTCGAGGGTTTGCCGGATGCCGACCGCGAAAGCGTCAGCCAAAGCTATAAAAGCGCGACAGACGTTGTCGAAATGCTCAAAACCAACTGGCAACGCTTTATCACAAACGCGCCCGAAAATACGGAGTTTGCCTTCACGGAAGAAGCCCCGCCGGAAACCGTCTACCAATACAGCCGCCAGCAAGACCAAGCTTTTAGCGCTCATACCATCAAACGCCGCGATTTTGACTTTATCCGCCACACCAGCTTTACCGGTTTGAGCCGACACACCAAGTCAACCGACGAACAACACGAGCCTTTGCAACCTGCCATCGACCCGGCAGAAAGCGCAGACCGTGCCATGCCGTCTGAAAACCTGCCGCCCCCGCTTTCAGACGGCCTCGATATCCATCATTTCCCCCGAGGCACCAATGCCGGCGTATGTTTGCATGAAATGTTGGAAAAACTCGACTTCGCCGCCTCTGCCGAGAGCCAATCCGAAATGATTGCCGAAGTT
>CAUSHT010000051.1:0-9240 GCA_963531275.1 uncultured Neisseria sp. | reverse complement strand
TAGCACATTTTTATGCGTCAAATTTTGTTAACAGACTATTTTTGCAAAGGTCTCAGCATGGAAGTCCTTCATTAAGCAATAAGCGGCAATGAACAAAGAGGCCGTCTGAAACTTTATGTTCAGACGGCCTCTATACAAACTGCCGGCGGTTTAGAAATCCAATTCCGCTTTCAGCCAGTAAGTGCGCGGCATGCCGACGACGGCGAAGCTGCGGTCGTATTGGCCGCGCTGTACCTGCCAGTAGTTTTTGTTGAACAGGTTTTCTACCGAGCTGCTGACGGTCAGAGTGTTTTTGCCGAGCTTGGTTTTGTAGCGCGCACCTACGTCAACCAAGGTATAGGACGGGAAGGCGTATTGTTTTTGCGTGTCTTGGTAAGACTTGCCGAAATACGAAACGTTGCCGTTCAGGGTCAAGCCTTTGGCAAACGGGGTGTCCCACTCAATGCCTGCTTTGGCAATCACGCGCGGGTTAGCGACTTGTACGCCGTTAACCAGCATATCGCGTGAATTTGGGTAGTCTTTCACGGTCGATTGCAGATACATCAGACCCAAAGTCGGACGCAAAGTATTGTTGAGCAAGTTCGCGTAGGTGTTGAACTCGATACCGCGGCTGCGTTCCATGCCTTGTTCGTCTCCGGACGCGCCGCCTTGGGCTTTATAGCGGGCAAAATCAGAATTGTTGCCGTAAGTCAGGCTGCCGTTGGTATTGGTCTGACCGCGCCAGTAGCCCGGACGTTTGATTTGGAACGCGTTCAACGTGGTCACGAAATTACCCCAGTTTTTGCGCACGCCGACTTCAAACTGACGGCTGACACGAGGTTTGGACATCGTAGTTTCGTCGGAATCATCGGTTTTGATGTCGGCAGGCTCCAAGTCTTCCATATAGTTGCCGTAAACGACCAAATCAGGTTGCGGCACCCATGCGGCCATCAGCATCGGGCTGAAGCGTTTGGCATCGCCGCTTTGAACCGGTTTACCCTTTTGAGCTGGTGTCTTGTCGGTGTATTCGACATATTGATAGCGGCCGCCCAAAGTCAGACGGTATTTGTTGTCGGCAAAGCCCAGTGTATCAGACAAGGCTAAGCTGTTGACTTTGATGTTGGCATCAAGATAGGCAGAGCTTTCCCAATCGGTTGCATAGTCAGGTTGGAAAGAATCAAGTTGCGCTGCAATATCACCGCTTGCAGAAATTTTCGCGCTGCTGCTGCCTGCTGACAAACCACGCGTAGTGGCGCGTTGACGGATAACGCGGTCAAAAGCCGTACTCCAGTTGTGTGTAACCGGACCGGTTTCAAATTCGCCTCGCGCAGACAGGTTCATGCTTAAAGTGCGGAAGTATTGGTCGGTCAGGCGCGCCGTGCCGGTGTGGTATTGGTCGGCACTTGAGCAGGTTGCAGTCTGGCTGCTTGCCCCATTTTTACCGCATATAGTCGGAGAAATCAGCGTGCCGTAATAACGCGCTTTATTGTAGCCGATACCGCCGGTAATTTGGGCATTTTCAAACGCATCCCATTCAAAGGTCAGCATATTGGTTTGGCCGACGGTATTTTGCCAGTTCCAAGAAGGCAGTAAATTGGTTTTACCGTCAGGCGCATCAAACAAACGACCATCAGTGTTTTGAATATCCTGCATACGCGCGCGGCCACCGTTGGTTTTACGTTTTGCGTAGATAGAGTCGAGCACTACGCGCAGTTTTTCGCCGCGATAGTCGGCATTCAAGGCAAATTCTTTGTTGTCCTCGCTGTAACCGTGGCGCGGGGTGTCGCCGTGGCGCAGTTTGCCATTAGCGCGTACGCCGAATTCTTTGTTTTCGCCGAAGCGTTGACCCAAGTCGAATGTGCCTTGGGCGCGATTGTTGCTAAACCAGCCCAAACCGATTTTACGGTTGCCTTCATCGGCGGCTTTTTTGGTCTCGATATTGACGGAACCGGAGACCGCGCCTTCAGGATCCATGCCGTTTACGGCAGTGGACGCGCCTTTAATCAGTTGCGCGGAACCGACTTGTACACTGGCTGTGCCTTGCGTACCATACATGCCTGCCAAACCGTTGACGCTGAATTGGCGCGCATCAAGCTGATAACCGCGGAAATACAGGCCGGTCAAGGTGTTGCTTTCGCCGCCGAACTGCCAAACAGAAGCGTCTTTTTTCGCTACGGCATCCACCAAAGTACGCGCTTCGGTGTTGTTGAGGGCTTGTTCGTCGTAATTGACGACGGTAATCGGCGCGGTAAAGGCGTTGGCTTTACCCAATACGCCCAAGTTCACGCGGTCGCGCAAGTCGCCGTCGCTGGCGATGGAGTAAGAACGAGCGGCTTTGACGCGTTTGGCGTCGGCGCGGACATTGACTTCCTGCAACTGCTGTTGCACAGGGGTTTCGGGTGTCGCTTCATCGGCGGCATAAGAAAATGCGCTCATAATCAAAAGCGGCATCAGGGCTAATTTGCTGTTCATAAAATACCTTCTGGTTTGAAATATTAATAATTCTTATATCGAGTAAAAAATTACAAAGTAATTTGGTTTTGCGATTATATTTGATAAGATTTCCGCTTTCCACAAAAACAAATAAGAACCGTTTGTAAACACAAAAAATACAACAGTTCAGAAAACTATTATTACAGTTACCATAGTCAAATAAATTTGCCGTCCTTTCAGACGGCCTTTACATCCTTTCAGAGAACACTCCATGCAAAAATGGCAAATCGAGCTTTATTCCACGCCGTCTTGGCTATTGCAGACCTTATTGATGGTCGCTGCAGCCTCGACGGTCATTCTGTTTTTTGCACGCAACACACGCTTCGGGCGCGAGTTTAGCTATATCCTGCGCCTTTGCCTGACGCCGAAAAGTACCGTCAAAGTTTTGCTGCTGATTACGGCGATGATTACGCTGCTGTTAACCGAAGTGCGGCTGAATGTGTTGAGTACCTTTATGTCCAAAGGGCTTTACGACTCGATGCAGGATTTGAACGCCTCCGCGTTTTGGATGTTTGCAGCGATGAACGCGGGCGTGGTGCTGATACGGGCGTTTAACAACGTCGTCAACGACTTCCTCGATCAAGGCTTGGCGATTAAATGGTCGGAGCGTCTCAATGAAGTGCTGACAACGCGCTGGCTTGCCGACAAAAACTACTACCGCCTGCAAATGCGCCGCCATGCGCCGGACAACATCGACCAGCGTATCCAACAAGACGCGCAGGATTTCATCGCCTCGACCATCGAATTTGTGCGCGGCATGGTCAATTCGGTCGTTACCTCGCTGGAATTTGCCGTTGTTTTGTGGGGCTTGGCGGGCATCCTGACCGTGTTCGGCTTCGACATTCCGCACGGCATCGTTTGGTTTGTCTATATGTTTGTGATTTTGGCGACCTTTATCGCCATGTGGATAGGCAACCCGTTGATTCGTTACAACTATGAAAACGAAAAGCTCAACGGCGACTACCGTTATTCCCTCATCCGCGTACGCGACCACGCCGAAAGCGTGGCGTTTTACAGCGGCGAAAAACACGAGCACGACCAACTTTCCGACCGTTTTAAAGCCATTATCCGCAACCGTTGGCGCATTGCGCGACAAAGCGTCTGCCTGAGCGGCTTTAACGATATGTTCACCAACGGTATCAAGCTTTTTCCCATTATTTTGCAAGCCCCGCGCCTGTTTGCCGGACAAATCAAAATCGGCGACATCCAGCAGACCGTCCAAGCCTTCGCACGACTGCAAAACGCGCTGTCTTTCTTCCGGATGTTCTACAACAAATTCACCGCCTACCGCGCCCGATTGGAGCGTCTGTACGGCTTTTTGCTGAGTACGGAAGAAAAACACACCGCACGACAACCCGACCTTACCGAAGTTTCAGACGGCCTGATCTTAGAAAACGTTGCCCTATACCGCCACAACGGCGAAGTTTTATTAGACGGTATCAACATCAACCTCAAAAACGGCAATTCCCTGCTGATACGCGGCCCGAGCGGTTGCGGCAAAACTTCGTTGCTACGCACGCTGGCAGGGCTTTGGCCTTTCGGCAGCAGCGGTAAAGTCAGCCATCCGCCGCATCAAGACATCCTCTTCCTGCCGCAACGCCCGTACACAGCGCAAGGCAGCCTGCGCGATGCGATTTGTTACCCCGACATCGACAAACAGCATCCCGAGTTAGCCGAAGCCATGAATACTTGTCGATTAGGTTATCTGGTCGATAAATTAGATAAACCCGACGACTGGCAACACAAACTCTCCCCAGGCGAACTGCAACGCGTCGCCTTCGTCCGCGCCCTGCTCTCGCAGCCCAAAGTCATCCTGCTCGACGAAGCCACCGCCGCCTTGGACGAACCGACCGAAGCCATGCTCTACCGCGCCTTAAAGCAAAAACTGCCCGACAGCATCATCATCAGCATCGGCCACCGCAGCACGCTCAACGAGTTCCATGATTTATGCCTCGATGTCGGTCATGTACAATGCTGAATTAATGGCATATAAAAGGCCGTCTGAAACAGTGAAAAACGAAATCAAACGATTTTGTCCTCGCCGTTTCAGACGGCCTTTTCAAACGCCATGGCATGTTTATTTGTTATACTCTGCATTGTGTTAACGTCGTCTAAAAAATATTTATGAAAATCCTGGCCCTCATTCCACATTACAACCATCCGACCACCATCAGCCACGTTGCCCAAACCATGCGCGGCTTTGGTTTAAACGTTTTAATTGTGGACGACGGTTCACGCGAAGAATGCAAACCTGTATTGCAGGCTTTGGTTTCAGACGGCATCGATGTCCTTTACCGTCCCATCAACGGCGGCAAAGGCGCAGCGGTCAAAACCGGCTTGGAATACGCTCAAGAACATGGCTATACCCACGTTTTGCAGGTTGATGCAGACGGTCAGCATTGCTTGAGCGACACACCCAAACTCCTCGCAGCAGCAGAACAAAACCCCGAAGCCGTTGTTTGCGGCTGGCCGCAATACGGCGATGACGCGCCCAAAGCACGGCTTTACGGACGCAAAATTACCGATTTTTGGAATATGCTGCACACTTGGTCATGCGACATCAAAGACGGCATGTGCGGCTTCCGCCTCTATCCGCTTGCACCCGCGCTATCCGTCGTCCGTGAAGAAACCGTAGGCGACCGCATGGACTTCGATACGGAAATCCTTATCCGCCTCTACTGGCGCGACGTCAAACCGGTTTGGATTAAAACGCCCGTCCAATACGCCGCCGACGGCGTGTCCCATTTCGATGCCTTTGCCGACAATGTCCGCATCAGCAAAATGCACACACGGCTGTTTTTCGGTATGTTGAAACACCGATTGGGTAAAGTTTTCGGAAAGGCCGTCTGAAACCATGACCGACAATAAACAAACCCATTGGGCGGCGCAGCCCGAACGCGGCAGCCGCCTGTTTCTTGCTCTGACCACATTAATGGTGCGCTATCTGCCGGCTTTTTTCATGAGGCCGTGCATTTGGTTTGTGGTGCTTTATTTTTATGCAACCGCGCCCAAACCGCGCCGTCATGTCTTACGCTATCAAACCCGTCTTCAGACGACCTTTCCCCATATCGTCCTGCCGAAACACAGCGTATTCAAACAATTCGTCGCATTTGGCGAAGCGGTTTGCGACCGTTTTGCCGTGTGGCAACGCAAAATCCGTTATGAAGATTTGGTGATTGAAGATCCGGACGACATCTATTCGCAAATCAAGCGCAACGAACGCGGCCAGATTTTTGCCTGTTCGCACTTGGGCAATACCGAAGTTTGCCGTGCGCTGGTGTCGCACCATAAAGATTTCAGACTCAATGTATTGGTGCACAGCAAACACGCACAGGCATTTAACGAGGCATTGCAAAAAGCCGGCGCAGATCATATCCGTCTGATTCAGGTAACAGATCTGGACACCACCCTGATGATGGAATTAAACCGCCGTATCGAAGACGGCGAATGGATTGCCATCGCGGCCGACCGCGTTCCTGTACGCGGCGAGAAAACCGCCGACATTAATTTCTTAGGCCATACCGCCCCTATGCCGCAAGGCGCATGGCTATTGGCTGCGCTTTTAAAAACGCAGGTAAACACGCTGTTTTGCGTCAAACAAAACGGCCTCTATCATTTGAAACTGCGCCGCTTTACCGATACTTCCAGCTGGAAACGCGGCAACCGCGAGGCTGCCGTCAAAGACGCGATGCAGGGTTTTGCCGACATTCTGGCGCAAGAATGTGCGCAAAATCCGCTACAATGGTTCAATTTTTATGATTTTTGGGGCGAAGACGCCGTCTGAAACCATCACATTCACTCTTTTAAACTATGAAAAAACACATCTACTGCCAACACAACTTTGAAACCGAAGTTCCTTTTTTTGACGTAGATGCCATGCACATCGTATGGCACGGCAACTATGTCAAATACCTTGAAACCGCACGTTGTGCTTTTCTGTCTTCCATCGGTTATGACTACAACGAAATGGGGCGGCAGGGGTACAGCTGGCCGATTGTGCAGATGAACCTCAAATACATCCGCCCTGCCCGTTTCGGCCAAAAAATCCGCGTTGATATGGACATTGTCGAAATCGAAAGCTGCCTGCGTATCGATTACACCATTTACGATGTTGAAACCAACGAAAAACTGACCCGCGCTTCAACTACCCAAGCCGCAGTGTCGCTTTCAGACGGCCTGATGCAGTTTCAAACGCCGGACAGCTGGTTGGAAGCAGTAAAAAAACATCCGACATTTAAGGCCGCCTGAAAAATTTATCGATTAAACAACATATTGTCTGCTTATCAGCTTTACCCTTTAGAATTTAAAGTTTCCATTTCAGACGGCCTTTATCCTCAATCCACACACAATTATGCTACTGAACCTCAACCGCTTTGCCTTTCCTGTTTTCTTAAAAGAAATCCGCCTGCTTACTGCCCTCGCCCTGCCTATGCTGTTGGCGCAAGTGGCGCAAGTGGGTATTGGTTTTGTCGATACGGTAATGGCCGGTGGCGCAAGTAAGGAAGATTTGGCCGCGGTGGCTTTGGGCAGCAGCGCGTTTTCCACGATTTACATTACCTTTATGGGCGTGATGGCGGCGTTAAACCCGATGATTGCCCAGCTGTACGGCGCAGGTAAAACCGAAGAAGTCGGCAAAACAGGAATGCAGGGCATTTGGTTTGGCTTGTGTTTAGGCGTATTCGGCATGCTGTTGATGTGGGCGATGATTATGCCTTTCCGTCATTGGCTGACATTGAACGATTATGTCGAAGACACGATGGCGCAATATATGCTCTTTACCAGCTTGGCAATGCCGGCAGCCATGATACACCGCGCCCTGCACGCCTATGCCTCCAGCTTGAACCGCCCACGCGTGATTATGTTGGTCAGCTTCGCAGCATTTGTGTTGAATGTGCCGCTGAACTATGTGTTTGTTTACGGCAAATTCGGTATGCCTGCTTTAGGCGGTGCAGGTTGCGGCGTGGCAACGGCAGCGGTATTTTGGTTCAGCGCATTGGCTTTGTGGCTTTATATCGCCAAAGAAAAATTCTTCCGTCCGTTTGGTTTGACGGCAAAAATCGGCAAACCCGATTTGGCGGCCTTCAAACAGATTTGGAAAATCGGCGCACCCATCGGCTTGTCTTATTTTTTAGAAGCCAGCGCGTTTTCGTTTATCGTCTTTTTAGTGGCGCCATTCGGCGAGGATTATGTCGCCGCCCAACAAGTCGTCATCAGCCTGTCGGGCATTTTGTATATGGTTCCGCAAAGCGTTGGCTCGGCAAGTACGGTACGCGTTGGCTTTTCGCTCGGACGGCGCGATTTTCTGCGGGCGCGTTATATTTCAGGCGTTTCGCTGGTGTTGGGCTGGGTACTTGCCACCTGCACCGCGCTGCTCTTGGTCATCTTTCGCTTCCAGTTGGCCGGTATGTACACCAACGATGCGGCAGTATTAGGCATTGCCGCGACCGTTTTATTTTTCGCCTCCCTATTCCAACTGGCAGACGCCACCCAATGTATCGCTTCATATGCGCTGCGCGGCTATAAAGTGACCAAAATGCCGATGTTCATCCATGCCGCCGCTTTTTGGGGCTGCGGCCTGTTGCCCGGCTACCTGCTCGCCTATCATGTCGATATGGGCATTTACGGCTTCTGGACCGCGCTGACCGTTTCACTGACGATTGCCGCCATCGCATTGGTATGGTGCCTGGAGCTTTGCAGTAAAGAGATGGTCAAATCGCATAAGGCCGTCTGAAATTTCTTTCAGACGACCTCTATTGATGTTTTATTTATGACTTATTAACTTTTAAGGAAAAAAATGTTTTCAACTTCCATTATAGAAAAACTTTCTTACTATATTTATTGCCTGATTGACCCTAGAGACGGCAATATTTTCTATGTAGGTAAAGGCTTGAACAATCGCGTTTTCCATCATGTCCAAGCCTCATTACAAGAAACAGAAAAGCCAAGTGATAAAATTGCCTTGATTAGAGAAATACATAAAAGTGGGAACCAGCCTGTGTATTACATACTACGGCACGGCATCAAGACCAGCGACGAGGCTGAACAATATGAAGCGATGGCAATAGACCTACTCTCCCTAGTCAAACCGAGCCAGCAGCCGCTGACTAATATTCAAGGGGGCAAGTATTCTTCAAAAGTAGGATTGATGAGCTTGTCGGAATTAAAGCGACAATATGATGCTCAAGAATTAAAAACTGATGAACCTATTGTTTTAATTACGATTAATAAAGAATACGAGAAACTGAAAAAAGACATCAGATCAGGGAATATTCCTGAAGCCGATAGGCATAAGGAAATTTACGAACGCACACGGAAATATTGGAAAATCGGAAACAGGCGCGAAAAAGCAAAATATGCAGTTGCAGTCTATCGCGGCTGGACATTAGCAGTATATGAAATCGAAAGATGGATTTCTGCCGATGATATTATTAAAGGCCGCTGGATGTTTGAAGGCAAGCCGTTGCCAAAAGAGTCCGACATTTATCAAGAAATCGTGGACAAGCTGACCTATTCTTCCCAAGAAAACTATAAAGCCCCCCAAAACCCCATTACCTATCGTAATTGTTAAATAGTAAGTTTTCAGACGACCTGAATCCACAAAATCACAAATCATCATGCAACCCATCCAATACCAAACCGACCTCACCCCCTACAACACTTTCGGTCTTCCCGCCCAAGCCCAAGCTTTTATCGCGCTCAAACACGCCGACGAATTGCGCGACATCGTCCGGCTACCCGAGTTCAACCGAAATACTGTTTTATGGCTTG
>CAUSHT010000050.1:0-9261 GCA_963531275.1 uncultured Neisseria sp. | reverse complement strand
CTTTGACTTTATTGGCGATTTATTTAGGTTCGTTAAAAGACAAAAAATAGATATAAAAAAGGCCGTCTGAAAAATTTCAGACGGCCTTTTTTATATCTATTTATTGCTTATTGGATGCTGGTACCGATACGGCTGAGTTCGCCAAAGTTCATCCAAACAAAGAAGGCTTTACCGACAATCAGTTTATCATCAACAAATCCCCAATAACGGGAATCGGCGCTGTTGTCACGGTTGTCGCCCATCGCGAAATAACGGCCTTCCGGAACTTTACAGATAAAGCCATTACCGTCTTCTGCGTATTCGCAATTTTCCAAACCGCTTGTTTCAAGCGAGTAATTGCTTTCAGGCATCACTTCGGAGGTGTACTTGTTCAATACGGCAATAGATACGGAAGGCTGACCGGCCTCTTTGATAACGTCAAAATTTTTGCCGTTCAAGGCCGTATGAAAACGCTCAAGCGTATGAATCATAGACGGATCGGTATCATCTGCGTATTGATAATTACCGTTTGGTTTTTCGGAAATAATTTCACCGTTAACAGTCAAAACCTTATCACGATATTCCACAACGTCGCCCGGAATACCGACGATACGTTTGATGTAATTCATCTCAGGCTGAAGTGGATAATTGAACACCACGACATCGCCTCTGGCAATGTTGCCGACAGGGATAATGACCTTATTCAAAATCGGCAGGCGGATACCGTAAGAAAATTTGTTCACCAAGATAAAATCGCCTTTTACCAAGCCCGGGCGCATGGAGCTGGACGGAATTTGGAACGGCTCGGCAATAAAGCTGCGCAACACAAAGATAACCAAGATGATAGGGAAAAAGCCGCCCATATAGTCGGTAAAATGCGCATTGTCTTCGCCGGTCTCGCTTTTTTTCAGACGGCCTTTATGGATTGCCCAAACAATACCGGTGAACACGACAAACACCAGCAATACGGCGGTAAAGCTCATAAATTCGGACAAAATGCCGAATACGCCGACCATGCACAAGAGATAACTCCATTGCAGGCCGGAGCTCCATTCGCCGTTTTCCTGACGCTCTTTACTGCTTTTGAAGTTGAGGACCAAGCCGGCCAGCAGTACAACGATTGCGCCTAAAGTCAGATTTATACTCATTATTTATCACTCACTTGCAGAATCGCCAAGAACGCGCTTTGCGGGATTTCCACGTTGCCCACTTGTTTCATGCGGCGTTTGCCTGCTTTTTGTTTTTCAAGAAGTTTTTTCTTACGGGTAATATCGCCGCCGTAACATTTCGCCAAGACGTTTTTACGCAGGGCTTTGACGTTTTCGCGGGCGATAATCTGGCTGCCGATGGCGGCCTGTACGGCAATATCAAACATCTGGCGCGGAATCAGTTCACGCATTTTTGCTGCCAGCTCGCGACCGCGGTGAACGGCGCTTTGACGGTGGACAATCAGGCTCAGGGCATCGACTTTTTCGCCGTTGACCATAATGTCGAGCTTGATTAAATCAGACGGTTGGAATTCTTTGAAATGGTAGTCCAACGAAGCATAGCCGCGCGAAGTGGATTTGAGTTTGTCGAAAAAGTCCATTACGACTTCGTTCATCGGCAAATCATAAGTCAGCATGACTTGACGGCCCATGTATTGCATATTGACCTGAACGCCGCGCTTTTGGTTACACAGAGTCATGACGTTGCCGACATATTCCTGTGGCACGAGGATGGTCGCAGTGATAATCGGCTCAAGAATAGTTTCGATGGTGCTGATTTCAGGAAGTTTGGACGGGTTTTCAACTTCGATTTTCTCGCCGTTTTTCAACACAACTTCATAAACCACCGTTGGCGCAGTGGTAATCAAGTCCATGTCGAACTCGCGTTCCAAACGTTCCTGCACGATTTCCAAGTGCAACAGGCCCAAGAAGCCGCAACGGAAGCCGAAGCCCAATGCCTGAGAAACTTCAGGCTCAAATTTCAACGAAGCATCGTTCAGCTGCAATTTTTCCAACGCATCGCGCAAAGCTTCGTAGTCGTGGCTTTCCACCGGATAAAGGCCTGCAAATACCTGGCTTTGTACTTCTTGGAAGCCGGGCAGCGGCTCAGAAGCGGGGTTGGCAACCAAAGTAACCGTGTCGCCGACTTTCGCCTGTCCCAATTCTTTTACGCCGGTAATCAAAAAGCCTACTTCGCCGGCTTTGAGTTCTTGTTTTTGAACCGATTTCGGCGTGAATACGCCCAGCTGCTCGACCTGCGTTTCCGCCTTGGTGCTCATAAAGCGCACTTTGTCTTTCAGCTTGATGGTGCCGTTTTTTACACGAATCAGCATGACCACGCCGACATAGTTGTCAAACCACGAATCGACGATAACAGCTTGCAACGGCGCATTTTCATCGCCGGTCGGCGCAGGGATTTTGGCAACGATTTCTTCCAAAACATCTTCCACACCAATGCCGCTTTTGGCAGAACACTGCACCGCGCCAACGGCATCAATGCCGATAATGTCTTCAATTTCCTGCTCCACGCGCTCGGGTTCTGCGGCAGGTAAGTCGATTTTGTTCAAAACAGGCACAACTTCCACGCCCAAATCAATCGCGGTATAACAGTTCGCCACAGTTTGCGCTTCCACGCCTTGCGACGCGTCAACGACCAAAAGCGCGCCTTCGCAAGCCGACAGCGAACGGGATACTTCGTAAGAAAAGTCGACGTGTCCCGGAGTATCAATCAGATTGAGCTGATACACCTGCCCGTCGCGTGCTTTATAGTTGAGCGCGGCGGTTTGCGCTTTAATGGTAATGCCGCGCTCTTTTTCGATGTCCATGGAGTCGAGCACCTGCGTACTCATTTCGCGCAAATCCAAACCGCCGCAGTATTGGATAAAACGGTCAGCAAGCGTCGATTTGCCGTGGTCGATGTGGGCAATGATGGAGAAATTCCGTATGTTTTTCATATTGTTATTAAGATAAATGCAATTAAAGGCTGAAAGGCCGTCTGAAAAAACAGGGATTCGGTTTTCAGACGGCCTTAGAATAAGGTTGAATCGTTCCGTATTCTAACGGAAATTCAACGTTTCTGCATGATTTTATAGCGATTTGACAATCTCGGTCACCATCTTCGCCGAGCTGACGGCCGCCGTTTTCAAAAACTCTTCAAAGCTGATGTCCGCTTTCTCATCTGCCGAATCGGATACGGCGCGAATAATCACAAACGGCACTTCCAACTGGTGACAGGTCTGCGCAATTGCCGCAGCTTCCATTTCCACTGCTTTGACTTCTGGGAAATGGCTGCGGATTTCCGCAACACCTTCGCTGCTGTGTACAAAACGGTCGCCACTGACGATCAAACCTTGCGTAACAGCCGCTCCGTCAAACACTTGCGCCGCCTTTTCTGCTTGGCGAATCAAGTTTGAATCCGATGCAAACACGGCAGGAAGTTGCGGCACTTGCCCCCAAACATAACCAAAAGCCGTTACATCAACATCATGATGCGCCACAGTTTCGCCGATGACCACATCGCCAACCTTCAGGCCTTTGCCCAAACCGCCTGCGCTGCCGGTATTGATGACGCAATCCGGTGCAAACTGATGAATAACCCAAGAAGTCGAAACCGCCGCATTGACCTTACCGATACCGCTCAAAACCAAAACCGTGCGTTTTCCGGCCAATTCGCCTTCATATGCCGAGAATTTACCGAAGGACACATGCTTGACATCTGCCATGCTTTCACGCAAAAGCTCGATTTCCTGTTCCATTGCGCCGACCACGGCAATTGTTTGTACTGACATCTCATTACCTTTCCGTTCACTAATCGGGCAACATTATAACAGCAGAATTTAAAATCACAGGGATGCCGAAAAATCTGCTATATTCCCAGCACGACACTCAATTTAAAACAGATAGCCGCTCTAGCGGCAAAACAGCAAATAATGATTGCTTCTGTTATAATTATTTTCAATAAAATAACTTAACATTAACTATCTGAATTCTTATGTTTGACGAAAATACTCCGGGTGCAAAAGAAGAATTGTTCACTTGGCTACGCCACATGAACAAATACAAAGGCTCCGACCTTTTCATTACCACCAATTTCCCGCCGGCCATGAAAGTGGACGGCAAAATCATGCGGTTGACCGATGAGCCGTTAAGCGCTGAAAAATGTATGGAAATCGCTTTTTCGATTATGTCTTCCAAACAAATCGAAGAATTTTCTACCACCAACGAATGCAACTTCGCCATCAGCCTACCCGATACCAGCCGCTTCCGTGTCAATGCAATGGTTCAACGCGGTGCGACTGCATTGGTATTCCGCTCCATTACCAGCAATATCCCTAAATTTGAAACGCTCAATCTGCCCCCTATTCTGAAAGACATCGCCCTCAGAAAACGCGGCCTGATTATTTTTGTCGGCGGTACAGGTTCGGGCAAGTCCACCTCCCTCGCCTCCCTTATCGACTATCGAAACGAAAACAGCTTTGACCACATTATCACCATCGAAGATCCGATTGAATTTATCCACCAACATAAAAACTGCATCATCACCCAACGCGAAATCGGCGTAGATACCGAAAATTGGCCGATTGCGCTGAAAAATACCCTGCGCCAAGCGCCGGATGTTATCCTGATTGGCGAAATCCGCGACCGCGAGACCATGGACTACGCCATTTCCTTCGCGGAAACCGGCCATTTGTGTATGGCGACACTGCACGCCAACAGCACCAACCAAGCGCTCGACCGCATCATCAACTTCTTCCCCGAAGAGCGCCGTAACCAATTGCTAACCGACTTATCGCTCAACCTGCAAGCCTTTATTTCACAACGACTGATTCCCCGTGAAAGCGGACGGGGTCGTGTGGCAGCGGTTGAAGTTTTGCTCAATTCGCCGATTATTGCCGACTTGATTCAAAAAGGCGAAGTCCACAACATCAAAGAAATGATGAAAAAATCAACTGGCATGGGCATGATTACTTTTGACCAGGCCTTGTATGATTTGTATGAAAACGGCGATATCAGCTATCAAGACGCCATTAAAAATGCCGACTCTGCCCATGATTTGCGCTTAGACATTCAATTACGAAGCCGTCGCGCACAAAATGCCGGTCCGGATTTAGAATTGATTTAACAGCTTCAAAGCATAAAAAAAAGGCCGTCTGAAACCTTACTACGAGTTTCAGACGGCCTTTGTTCCATCAAATAATCAAGCCTGTTTCAATTTTGCATCGGCATCACGCAATGCAGTACGCAGACCTTCCTCGATAACCGGATGGTAGAACGGCATATCCAGCATTTGCGGAATAGTCATCTTCATTTGATGCGCCCAAGCCATCAAGTGTGCCAAATGTTCGGCAGCAGGGCCGACAACTTCCGCACCAATGAAACGGCCGGTCGCTTTTTCAGCATACAAACGCATATGGCCTTTGTTTACCAACATAACGCGGCTGCGGCCTTGGTTTCGGAAGGAAACTTCTCCGATAACAAATTCTTCAGGTTGATATTTCGCCGCAACTTGCGCGTATTTCAAGCCGACAGAGGCAATTTGCGGATTGGTGAACACCACGCCGATTACACTGCGGCGTAAACCACCGCCGATATTCGGATAGCGGCCCGCATTATCGCCGGCAATTTTGCCTTGGTCGGCAGCTTCGTGCAGCAGAGGCAGTTGGTTGGACGCATCGCCTGCGATAAAGATATGCGGAATGCTGGTTTGCATGGTCAGCGGATCGGCAACGGGCACGCCACGTGCATCTTTCTCGATAGTCAGATTTTCCAAACCAATATTGTCCACATTCGGACGACGGCCTACGGCTGCCAGCATATATTCGGCAACGAACACACCTTTTTCGCCGTCTTGTTCCCAATGAACTTCAACATTGCCTTCCGCATCCAGTTTGACTTCGGTTTTAGCATCCAGATGTAAAGCCAACTCTTCGCCAAAAACAGCTTTGGCTTCTTCAGCGACAACAGGGTCGGAAATGCCGCCGATGGCTCCGCCCACGCCGAAAATCTCAACTTTCACGCCCAAACGGTGCAAAGCCTGACCCAGCTCTAAGCCGATAACGCCGGGGCCGAACACGGCCACGCTTTTAGGCAAAGTATCCCAAGAGAAAACATCATCGTTTACAACCAAGCGATCGCCCAAAGCTTCCCACTGAGGGAAAATCACAGGGCGTGAGCCGGTGGCAATCACAAAACTTTTTGCAGTGATTTGCGTATGGTCATCGATTTGAACAGTATGTTCGTCAACAAATTTTGCCGTACCCATAATGCGCTTGTCGGCAGGCCACTCTTCTACATCGCTGACCACAAAACCGACAAAACGGTCGCGTTCGGATTTGACGCGTTGCATGACTTCTTCGCCGTTGACGACGATGCTGTCTTTGTCCAAATGCACGCCAAACGGATCGGTATGCAAAGCATGATGGCGCGCTTCCGCAGCCGCAATCAGTAATTTGGACGGCATGCAGCCGACACGCGCACAAGTTGTTCCGAATACATTGTTTTCAATCAGGTAAACATTGTCTGTATGAAGTCGGGCATTGCGAAATGCGCCCATACCGGCTGTACCGCCACCCAGTACTACCACATCTGCTTGAATCTTTTTCATATTTTATCCTTACTGTCTATATCCAAACCGATATTGCCATCAGGTTATCCGTTTTCAGACGGCCTAAACTTCATAAACTATCAAAATTTAAAAATTAATAGCCAATACCTAAATATCGATTTAAAACAATAATCTCAAATTCTACTTGTAAATATAGAGTTATTCAGAACGCCGATTTGCAAACGTCGTCTGAATAACTCTATATTTTGGTCTTTCAGACGGCCTTTTCAAGCCGTCTCAAGCATACAGGCAATTAGTTTTTAGCCAAGTAAGCTTCCAAGTCTTCGCTGCCGCCGATGTATTTGCCGCCGATGAATACTTGAGGAGCAGTCATCTTACCGGTAATAGCGCGTACGGAAGTAACAGTTGCATCTTTGCCCAATACGATTTCTTCGTAAGACAAGCCTTTGTCTTGCAGAGCTTTTTTAGCTTTAGCACAGAATGGGCAGCCAGGTTTGGTGAAGATGGCAACAGACTCTTGAGCTTTCCACTCAGGAGCGATATATTTCAACATAGTGTCAGCGTCAGACACTTTGAAAGGATCGCCTGGTTCTTCAGGTTCGATAAACATTTTTTCAATCACGCCGTCGTTAACCAGCATGGAGTAACGCCAAGAGCGTTTGCCGAAGCCCAAGTCTTCTTTGCCAACCAACATGCCCATGCCTTCAGTGAATTCACCGTTGCCATCAGGAATCATGTAGATGTTGTTAGCTTCTTCTTCAGCAGCCCAAGCGTTCATGACGAAAGTATCGTTTACAGATACGCAGTAGATTGCGTCAATACCGTTTTCTTTGAACGCGCCAAACAATTCGTTGTAGCGTGGCAGGTGAGAAGAAGAACAAGTTGGAGTAAATGCGCCAGGCAGAGAGAACACGACTACTTTTTTGCCTTTGAACAAATCATCAGTAGAAACATCTTTCCAAGTGTCGCCAACGCGAGTGCGGAATACTACGGAAGGTACTTTTTGACCGGTACGATCTTGCAAAGCCATTTTTAAGCTCCTTAAAAATTCGGGTTTGAGAAATGAATCAATGCTTGCATTTTAATGCAGGCCTATCGATTTGTATAATTTATAGTTCAAATAATATTAATTACATCAAACTATCAATTCAATTAAACCGAAAACAGCTATTCTTCTAAATGAAGGCTGTCTGAAATAAAACAAGTACCTGACTGAAATTATTTTTTAGGTAAGGGCTGAACGGGAGAATCAGAAGCCACAATTTCGCCGATGGCTGTCTCCGCAATATCCTTCAAAGCATAGCGGTCTTTATCCGGCATGTCTGTCGGTTTGTACTGAGGCAAGAAATCCAAACGAATACGGATTTTCTTCATAGAAACAATGCGCCATAAAGACTGAAACAGATTTACCTCCGCATAGGATGGCAGATCCGTCCGTTGTCCTTCGCCATCATAATAGCGTAAGGTTACCGCCTGAATCGGCGCTTTCGCATCAATAGCCGATTGGAACAGGGCTGCCTTAAACGGCAAAATACCCAAGCCGGAAGAAGTGCGCGCCTCAGGGAAAAAGCTGACATTCTGTCCTGCTTTCAATGCCGCGCAAATCGCCTGGTTAATCGGCTCGATATCTCGGCGGGAATTACGGTTGATAAACACCGTGCCGGCATTTTTACCCATTTTCCCCAAAACCGGCCAACCGCTGATTTCCTGTTTGGCAATAAAACTGCTCGGATAAACGGCGCTCATGGCAAAAATATCCAACCAAGACACATGGTTGGCCACTACCAGTGTACCGCTCACATTGCCTTGAGGCGGTACGCCGATTTCCAATTCAATATCCAAAGCATCCAATGCGCCTTTTCCCAAAACAACCACAGCATGATTGCGTTCCTCTGCATTATTACCATCGATGGCACGCAAATTCCGGCCGGTTCGGAACAACCAAGCCGCCAAACGGCAAAGCCTGCCCAGTCGTTTAAAAAAAGGAGCTTTTTGTTTAGACATAAAATTTCTTCTGTATGGTATTCATTATTTTCAGACGGCCTCTAGCATTAAGGCCGTCTGAAACTATTTCTGGCAATTTGGACAATAAAATGTTCCACGCTGCCCCAAAGTTTCTTTAAAAATCAACCCGCCACATTGGACACAAAGCTCATTGTGGCGGCCATAAACCGTATATTCCTGCTGAAAATAGCCGCTTTTGCCATCGCTATTGACAAAGTCCCGCAGCGTACTGCCGCCCGTTTCAATCGCCCTCAGTAGAATCGCTTTAATGGTTTCCACCAATGATGCACATTCTTTCTTGGTCAGCTTATTCGCCGGACGCAATGGCGAAATACCTGCCTTAAACAGACTTTCATTCGCATAAATATTGCCAACGCCAACCACCACCGCATTATCCATCAGCGCCAATTTGACTGCACGCTTCTGCGTTTTCAATTTCTGATACAGGTAATTTGCATCAAAATCGTCCGAGAGCGGCTCCGGCCCCAGTTTTTCCAACAGGGGATGATGCTCGGCAATACCCTCATACCACAATACCGCACCAAATTTACGCGGGTCGTGATAACGCAATACGGTACCGTCATCAAATACAAAATCCAAATGATCGTGTTTATCCGGCGTGGCAATACGTTCATCATCGGCAGTAAAAATCCGCAAACTGCCGGACATACCCAAATGAATAAGTAAAATACCCGTTTCAAAAGTAATAATCAAATACTTCGCACG
>CAUSHT010000049.1:0-9431 GCA_963531275.1 uncultured Neisseria sp. | reverse complement strand
TTTTTGATGTTGATGACATTGCCGGTTTTCGCCATTGCCACCACCAAATCGGTTTGGCGCGCCAAGAAGGCAGGCAGCTGAATGACATCGCAGACTTCGGCAACCGGTTGGCATTGGTAAGGCTCGTGAACGTCGGTAATCACGGGAACGTTAAACTCGCGTTTCACCGCTTGAAAAATCTTCATGCCTTCGTCCAAACCCACGCCGCGGAAAGAGTGAATAGAAGAGCGGTTTGCCTTGTCGAAAGAGGCTTTGAACACGTAAGGGATGCCGAGTTTATCGGTTACTTTAACGTATTGCTCACAGGCTTTCAGCGTAGAGTCGAGGTCTTCAAGGACATTGATGCCGCCGAAAAGGGTAAAGGGCGCATCGTTGCTGACGGTGATGTTGTTGATTTGGATATTCACGGCAAAGCCTTTCAGATAAGTTGAATTTGGGAAACAGGCCGTCTGAAACGTTTCAGACGGCCTTTGTTTGAATATTACAACACGGTGTGCGGCGGCTCATAAGAAATCACGTCGCGGATTTTATTGTTCTCATCGACGAGGACGACTTTCGGCTCATGCGCTGCAATTTCAGGTTCGGACAACATGACATAAGACATGATAATCACAATGTCGCCTTTTTGAACCAAACGCGCGGCCGCGCCATTGAGGCAAACGACACCGCTGCCGCGTTTGCCGGGGATGGTGTAGGTTTCAAGGCGTTCGCCGTTGTTATTGTTGACGATGGCGACTTTTTCGTTAACGCAAATACCTGCCGCATCCAGCAGGTCTTGGTCAACAGTAATGCTGCCGACGTAGTTGAGGTCGGCTTCGGTAACGGTGGCACGGTGGATTTTGCCGCCGAGCATGGTACGGAACATGGGTTTCCTTTTTGATTGTGGGTTGATTTGCGGTTTTAACTTCCAGGAAGTTAAAACCGCTGTTTGTGTGATTGAGGATTAGTTATTGGGAAAGTCCGCTTCGTCAAACTCGGGTTCCGGGTCGCTTTGAAGGACTTTTCCGTTTAATTTCAACTCGCTGTTTTGCAGAGTTAGATGAGTTTTGACATTATCGTCTTCTAAGGTCAGATATTTCTCGCTTGCCATGCTTTTGATGGTGCTGTCCACCATCAGGCGCAAGGTCTCGTTGATATCATCGATGCTGGCGCGGCCTGCGGCTTCATCTTCAGCATTGACGCTAAACAGGCTGCTTGCTTGGTTGACGGCGAGCTGCTCCAACAATTTTTTCGGTACGCTCATGTTGAAGTCAGCTTCGGTTTTCTTCAGCATATCGCCCAAATTGTTGAGGTCTTTGGCTGCCAAACCTTTAAACGCGAGTTTGCCGCTGACATCGACATCGCCATGAGGCATCGTGAATTTGAAGGTTTTGACGTTTAAAACCGGATTGTTGGTAAACAGGCCTGAAGCCTCGTTTTTGGCCGTCTGAATCAAGGAAGCCTGAATTTCTTCTTCGCTCATTTTCTTCACGGACACTTCGGCAATTTTGTTTTTCAATGCCAGAAGTGATGCCGCATCCAAATGCTCGGCAGCGACATTGATATCCAGAGGGCCGTATTTGTCTTCGCCATAAGTCAGGCTTTCAAATTGGAAGCGGCCTTCGCTGTTGATGAATTTATCGACTTCGCCGGTTTGGGTATCGAAACGCAGTTTGCTGACTTCAATTTTAGACGGAGCAATCGTGCCGGTCGGATTGATGAATGCACCGATTTGCAGGTTGGTCACAAGGTTGACCAGTTCGTTCAACTTAACGTTGTAATCGATGTTTTCTTTCCATTGCAGCAGGAATTTATCCAGCGTAATGCTGCTCTTGCCCAAAGCAAGTTTGGTCAGGCCGTCTTCCGTTTCGGATTGGAAGCGCAGGTTTTCCAAAGACACATAGCCTTTGTCGGCCAATTTGACTTGTAAAGACGGCGCAAGGTAATCGTGGCGATAGCTTTTGAAGCCTTGGCTGTAATCGGTATTGCCGCTAAAGCCTTTCCATTTGAGCTTGATACCGGAAAGCTCTTCATAGTCGAAAGCGGGAATATTGAGACTGAGTTTGCCGTCTCCGGAAAGGTAAACCGTATTGGTCATGGTCAACGGCGTTTGCTGGCCGAAGAAGCGGTCCAAAACTTTTTTGGTTTCCGGATGGTATTGGAACTCGGTTTCCACGTGTGCACGCGTGCCGAAGCCGCCGGCAAACGGGCCGTGTGTTACGTGGTTGATGACCGTAATCGGCTCTTGCAGGACGGTTTTCAAATTGTCCGGCAGGTATTTTTGCGTATTTTGAAGCAGGGTCGGCTTGAGGCGGATGACGGTCGTCTCGGTTGAACTGAACCAGCCGCGATCGTATTGGTGGGACTCAACAGTCAGGAAACCGGATTCCTGCAACAGCTTTTGTTGCTCGGTCAGGCTTTCTTCCGCTTTGACACCAAGATAATAAGGCGTGCCGAGCGCAGCGGCGACAACGACGGCGGCAGTCGGGATAAGATACTTTTTCATCACTTCAAACAGATTAGGTTCAAAGCGTAAAGCATAGCATTTTTTAGCTGTTTTGTCTTATCCGCCTTTTCAGACGGCCTTTAGGTAAAGATTGTGATATTATGCAAACATAAATGATTTTTACACTTTTGGCAGGCCTTACCCTGTCTGCCAAAATGTCATTAAAGGTTTGCAAATGCTTTTATTCATTGATAATTACGACAGCTTCACCTACAACATCGTCCAATACTTTGCCGAGTTGGGGCAGGAAGTTTTGGTACGCTGCAACGATGAAATCACCATCGAAGAAATCGAAGCCCTGAAACCGCAATATCTGGTCATCGGCCCCGGCCCTTGCTCCCCGAAAGAAGCAGGCATTTCTGTTGCAGCCATGCAGCACTTTGCCGGCAGGCTGCCCGTCATGGGCGTGTGCCTCGGCCATCAAACCATGGGCGAAGCGTTCGGCGGCAATGTCGTGCGCGCGCAAACGATGATGCACGGCAAAGTCTCCCCCGTTTTCCATCACGGCACAGGTATGTTTAAAGACCTGCCCAATCCGGTCAACTGCACGCGCTACCACAGCCTGGCCATCGACCGCGCCACCCTGCCCGACTGCCTCGAAATTACCGCATGGACGGAAGACGGCGAAATCATGGGCGTACGCCACAAAGAATATGCCGTTGAAGGCGTACAGTTCCACCCCGAAGCGCTGCTGACCGAACACGGCCACGATATGCTGAAAAACTTCTTGGAAGAATTCAAAGACTATCGTCCGCAAAAATCTTAATGAAAGGCCGTCTGAAATGTGTTTGACAGTGTTCAAACCGCATTTTCAGACGGCCTGAATCACATCGGACACGAACAAAGGAAAAATCATGATTACCCCTCAACAAGCGATTGAACGCCTCATCAGCAACAACGAACTTTTCTACGATGAAATGACCGACCTCATGCGCCAAATCATGAGCGGCCAAGTTCCGCCCGAGCAAATCGCCGCCATTCTGACCGGCCTGCGGATTAAAGTTGAAACCGTTTCCGAGATTACCGCCGCAGCCAGCGTGATGCGTGAATTTGCTACCAAAGTGCCGCTTGAAAACGCCGATGACTTGGTCGATATTGTCGGCACAGGCGGCGACGGTGCCAAAACCTTCAATATTTCCACGACTTCCATGTTTGTCGCGGCTGCGGCAGGCGCGAAAGTCGCCAAACACGGCGGCCGCTCCGTTTCTTCATCCAGCGGCGCTGCCGATGTCATGGAACAAATGGGCGCCAACCTCAACCTCAACCCCGAACAGGTTGCCCAAAGCATTCAGCAAACCGGCATCGGCTTTATGTTCGCGCCCAATCACCACAGCGCCATGCGCTATGTTGCCCCTGTCCGCCGTTCGCTCGGCTTCCGCAGCATCTTCAATATCTTGGGCCCGCTGACCAATCCTGCCGGCGCGGCAAACCAACTCTTGGGCGTGTTCCACATCGACTTGTGCGGCATTCTTTCCCGCGTATTGCAACAGCTTGGCTCTAAACATGTTTTGGTTGTGTGCGGTGAAGGCGGTTTGGATGAAATCACGCTGACCGGCAAAACCCGCGTTGCCGAACTGAAAGACGGCAAAATCACCGAATACGACATCAGCCCGGCCGATTTCGGCATGGAAGTCCGCCGCAATTTAGACGAAATCAAAGTCGAAAACGCGCAAGAATCCCTGCAAAAAATGAACGAAGTGTTGGACGGCAAAGCCGGTGCCGCACGCGATATCGTCGTCCTTAACGCTGCTGCCGCGCTCTATGCAGGAAATGTGATTGCTTCGCTGGCGGATGGTGTCAAAGCCGCTCAAGAAGCCATTGACTCCGGCAAAGCCAAAGCCAAAAAAGACGAATTTATCGAATTTGGCAAACAGTTTGCCTAAGCTTTAAAACCATAAACAAAGGCCGTCTGAAAATCTTTCAGACGGCCTTTTATTCTTTAAATATTAAAATTTTCTTTTAATATCATTAATTAAGCTTTCAGCTTTTTCTTTGGCTTCATCAACCAAATGCTCGGCTTCTTCTTTGCCTTTTTGCAAAACATCGCTGCCTTTTTCTTCAATGTCGCCGACCACTTCTTTTACTTTGCCAACGCCTTGTTGAATCAAGCCCTCAGCTTCAAGTTTAGCATTGCCGGATACATCTCCAACCACTTCTTTTACTTTACCGCTGATTTTATCTAATTCGCCGCTCATGGCCATACTCCTAGATTAAATGTTGATAAGAATTAGTGCTGCATTACCTGATATCGGGAACTTTGCTTTAGCTTTAAAGGCCGTCTGAAAGCCAAAACATGACAAAACAAGTTAAGTCAGGTTAATCCATCTGTTTCAATATCGCCTCTGCTACTGCCTTGCCTATCATCTTACTGCCGAACTCATTGAAATGAAGCCCGTCGCACAGCATCACATCAGTCAAGTCCTGCTCAAACATCAGGCTGTATAAATCATTGACAGCAAAACCATATTGCCTTGCCAAATCCTCCGCCACACGGTTATAGGCCTTCAAGTCGGCCAGATAACGGCGCGAGGGTTTGACGATATTGTGTACGCTTTCCAAAAAGGGCGTGCTGCTCGCCCAAATAATTTTTGCACCCGTCTGTTTCAGATAATCGAAAATTTGGGTCAGGTTGTTGCAGTAGGTTTCTATATCGGCCACCGGCTCATTACAGCCTTGATTGTGGCGGATGTCGTGCAAACCGCAGTTGATGTGGATAATGTCTCCCACTGTCGCGCCCTCTGTCCATTGCTCGATATGTTCTAACACATCATGCGACGAACGGCAGTTTTCCGATGGAGAAACAATATCCGCCTCAGGCAAAGCGGCGCGTGTGTAAGGCTCCGATGCAAGCCGAACGGAATCGCCGATTAAGTAAACGGTCATTTTTGTTCTCCTCCCTTTATTTGAACCAACAGCAAGGCCGTCTGAAATATCACTTATATTATTATAAGAGTGCTATTTCAGACGGCCTTAACTTCAGTCAAATTCTATCGTTAAATCATAAATTAACGCTGACTGTTTTTATAAAAATCAATTAATTGCTTGGCCTGCAATATGGGTAGCCCAAAACGGTCACTCACGGCTTTCAAATCCTTCCATTCCTGACCGGTCAGATTCTGCTCAACCCATTTGAGGTTTTCCGGATTGCTTTTGATTTTCTCAAAATACGCCTGCTTGCGTTTCCAGTTGCGCGACCACACCAGCAACATGGTAAAAATACATAAAACAATCAATACAATATTGGTAAACAACATCATGTCCATACGACATACTCCCGCTTGAGTCTCAAAATCAGAAAATATATGGATTAAAAGGCCGTCTGAAAAAAAGTCTTCAGACGGCCTCCGCGTGACGCTCAACGTTGCATTTCCAGCATCAATGCCTGACAAGCGGCTTCGTTTTCCAAAGCACAAGATTCGCTCAGTTGGTTTAACCGGCTGTCGCGGTCTGATGTATTGCCTTGCGCCATCTCTGCTTTAGTGTCTTCAAGATTGGTACAGGCATTTTCATAACCGCCTTTACAGGCTCGTTCGTAGAGTTTGACCGCGGCGGCATAATCCATGCCTAAACCGCTGGACGGATTGAGATACAGATTACCCAAAACATTGCAGCCGCGCATATTGCCGCCATTGCAGGCTTTTTTCAGAAACGGATAAGCATTAGCAGGCGCTTCAAGATAGTCGCGCGTCCAAATGGCCGCAGTGACGCAACTTTCCAGATTGTTCCGATTGCATTCCCGTATCAGCTTATCGTGCTGCTTCTCACTGTAATCCTCAGCCTGCACGCTAAACGCAGTAGCAACCAATGCCAAGCCAAACAATAAACGAAGTGTTTTCATCTGATTATTCCTTCAAAAATACTTGATGACAGGCCGTCTGAAAAAACAGTCTTCAGACGGCCTTTATATTATTACTCAATATTCACCCGTTTCAGGCGCAAGGCATTGCTCAACACGGAAACCGAGCTTGCCGCCATTGCCGCGCCCGCAATAACGGGGTTTAAAAAGCCGAGTGCGGCGAGCGGAATGCCCAAGATATTGTAGAAGAAGGCGAAAAACAGGTTTTGCTTGATGTTCTTCAAAGTCGCCTGCGATACCAACAGGGCATCGGCAAGCTGGTTGACCGAATGTTGCATCAGCGTGGCGGACGCGGTGTATTCGGCAACGTCCGCACCGCCTTTCATGGCGAAGCTGACGTTGGCGGCGGCGAGCGCGGGGGCGTCGTTGATGCCGTCGCCGACCATCGCTACGGTTTTGCCGGCGGCTTTAAGTTTCTGCACTTCGGCGGCTTTGTCGCGCGGACTCATATTGCCGAAGGCGTGTACGATACCCAGTTGTTTGGCGACGTATTCGACCGTGCCTTGGTTGTCGCCGCTCATAATATAGACATCGATATTGTGTTTTTTCAGACGGCCTATGGCTTCGGCGGTATCGGCTTTCAATGCGTCGGCAAGTGCGAATGCGCCGATAGGTTTGTTATCGACCGAGACTGCAACAATACTTGCAATGTCCCAAACGCCGTCTGAAAATTTCGGCAAGGTCAGTTCGGCAAATTCGGCTTTGCCTGCTTTCACCAAACCCACGCCTTCCACTTCGGCGGTAATGCCTGCGCCGACAACGGTTTGCGCGTTTTGTGCTGCGGGGATTTCCAAACCGCGCGCTTGGGCGGCGGAAACGATGGCTCGGGCGAGCGGATGAGCGGCGTTTTGTTCGACGGCGGCGGCGATGCGGTACAAAGCGTCTTCGTCAAAGCCGCTGTCGGAAACACAATAAACGGCGGCAACCTGCGGCCTGCCTTCGGTCAGCGTGCCGGTTTTGTCCAGCACGACGGCATCGACGTGGGCGGCTTCCTCCATTGCCGCTGCGTCTTTAAACCAAATGCCGTGTTTCACTGCTTTGCCCATGCCGACCATAATCGCGGCAGGGGTCGCCAGACCGAGCGCGCACGGACAAGCAATTACCAAAACGGCAACGGCGTGCATCAGAGCAACCGTCCAATCGCCTTTCACCAGCCAAGTGGCGATAAAAGTCAGAAGCGCGATGCCCACGACGGCAGGCACAAATACCGCCGCCGCCTTATCCGCCACGCGCGCAATCGGTGCCTTGCTGCCCTGCGCTTCGGACAGCGCATTCATCATGTCGCCGAGCAGGGTTTGGCTGCCGAGCTGCGTGGCGCGGTACACCACGCTGCCTTCGGTTATCAGTGCGCCCGCCAACACTTTGCCGCCCGCTTTTTTCTCTTCAGGATTGGATTCGCCGGTGAGATGGCTCTCGTCTGCCCAACCGCTGCCGCTTTCGATAATGCCGTCGGCGGCAATTCGTTCGCCGTGATTGGCGCGGATAAGGTCGCCGATTTGCACTTGGTCGATAGGCAGTTGTTTCCATTCGCCATCGCGTTGCACGTTGACTTGGGTCGGCGTGAGTTTGAGCAGCAGGCCCAAGCTGTTTAGGCTGGATTTTTTGGTGCGGTGTTCCAAAAATTTGCCCAGCGACACAAAACCGATCACCATCACGCCTACTTCAAAATACACGTGTGCCATGCCGTGCGCCGCGTGCGGGCTGAAAAACAGCATATAGACGGAATACAGGTAAATCGACACCGTGCCGATGGTAACGAGCACGTCCATATTCGCCAGTCCGCCTTTAATGCTTGCCCACGCGCTTTTGTAAAATGGGATGGCCAGCCAAAGCTGCACCACGCTTGCCAGCACAAATTGCCATACAGGCGGAATCATCCAATCGTGCCGCCCGATCATCATCCCTGCCATGCCGATAAGGAACGGAATATTGATGGCCAACAAAAGCCACAGCCTCCAGCTTACATGCGCTGCTTCTTCGGGCTGCGGCAGCGCGTCTTCCGTTTTTTCCTTCGCGCCGTAACCGGTTTTCTCAATGATTTTGGCAATGTCGGCTGCGGAGGTTTTGCTGTCGTCAAATGTAACCTGCGCTTCCTCGCTGGCAAAGTTCACCCCTGCCGATTCGACAAAATCTTTTTTGTTCAACACTTTTTCAATACGCGAAGCGCAGGCCTGACAGGTCATGCCTTCGATTTGGAAACGGACTTTTTGTTGCATGGTTTCTTCCTTCTGAATGTGGTTGGGCTACCTGAAAAAAGCGGAGCAGGGTTTTCAGGTAGCCTTTGGGGTGTTGCAGTCGATTTGTTGCGATTCGATTTACAAAGCCGCATCAAAGCCGCCGTCTTCCACCGCTTCTATCAGCGCGGCGGGGTTGGTTTGGGCGGGGTCGAATTCCACGACGGCATTCTTGTTTTCCAGGCTCACTTCGGCCTTGTCCACGCCGTTTACGCCTTCGAGGATGCTGGTAACGCTTTTCACGCAGCCGCCGCAGGTCATGCCTTCGATGTTTAATGTGATGGTTTGCATAGGGTTTCCTTTCTGTTGGAATGAGGCTGAGGTTTTAAAGCCCGTTGCAGCCAAAGCTTTCAGGTAACCTGAAATGATGGGTCTGCTCTTGCTTTCCCGCTAAGTGCCACCACTATAAAGCTTTACCCGAAGTAAAGGTCAAGCATCATGATGAACATCAGCCAGGCCGCGGCCGAGAGCGGCCTTTCCGCCAAACAAATCCGCGACTACGAAAAGCACGGCCTAATCGCCCCGGCCGCGCGCAGCGAAGCGGGCTACCGCCGCTACGGACAGGCCGACCTTGTCCGGCTGCGCTTTATCCGCCATGCGCGGGAAGTGGGCTTTTCGCTGCCGCAGATCGGGCAGCTTTTGAGCCTGCAACACAACCCGCAGCGCACCAGCCGCGAAGTGAAAACGCTCACCGCGCGGCACATCGCCGAGCTGGAAGCCAAAATCGAACGCTTGCAGGGCATGGTGGCCGAGCTGCAACGTTGGCACGATGCCTGCGCGGGAGACGACTGCCCGGATTGTGCGATTTTGGCCGGGCTGGAGGAGCGTTAGGCGGCTTGGGCAGAATAGAAACAGG
>CAUSHT010000048.1:0-9561 GCA_963531275.1 uncultured Neisseria sp. | reverse complement strand
ATCATTCTGATTGCCGGTAAAGGGCATGAAAACTATCAGGATGTACAAGGCGTGAAGCACCATTTCTCCGATTTTGAAATCGCAGAAAAATCATTGGCAGAGCGCGGTTAAGCCATATCGCAAATTTTCAGACGGCCCGAAACCTTAAGGCCGTCTGAAAAAGATTTAAACATATACAATAAAAGCAATACGACACACGCATTACGGCACGTCAGCCATTAAACCCATCACAGTTGTTTGTTTCGGAGGACTTTTTAACAAGGCCGTCTGAACAACAAGGAGACCGATTTGATGCTGAAAATGCCGACAAAAACCTTATTAATCAGTGCAGCCGTAGTTTTATTCGCAGGCTGTACAACCAAACAACTTCCGCGTCCTACTGCCGAAATCGAGCAGTTGAGGGCGCAACAGCCTCCTACCGAGCAAAGCCTGCCGAATCCTGTTAAAGGCAAGCGTTTTGACGACACTTGGGGCGCAGCGCGCAGTCAGGGGCGCAGGCATGAAGGTGTGGATATTTTTGCTAAGAAAAACACGCCGATACGCAGTACCACGCCCGGCATCGTGACCAAAATCGGACGCAACCGATTGGGCGGTAAAGTTATCGGTATTCAAGGGCCGGGTGCTTGGCATTACTATGCCCACCTCAATAAATTTGCCCGTATCCGTCTGTATGAACGAGTAAAAGAAGGACAGGTCATCGGCTATGTCGGTAAAACCGGCAACGCTAGAACCACACCGGCCCACCTGCATTACGGCGTGTATCTGCCAAGCGGTGCGATTAATCCGTATCCGTTAATTAATCAGGACAAATAGGTCGTCTGATAAATAAGGTGCGCAATATAAGGGAGGCGCTTTTGGGTATTTTCAAAGGTTGATGTGTTTTTTCAGACGACTTCTTGTTCGTTATGCTGTTCTCCGACTGTTATACGCAGGTTCAATCTCGGTATCTCATGAGTAAAACTGTGGTATGACAAGGCTTTTTTAATATTACAGAAATAAATTAAATGATTGATTTGCAAGAAGCTTTGCTGAAGAAATATGTGGAGGTTTTAAACAAACCGGAGTATCAGGATTTGTTGCATGCAATTAACAATAAGGACAATAAATTGTCCAATATCCATTTGGGCTTTGTCCCTGAACATTATGAAAGCGCAGAACACAAAATTTTGATTGTCGGCAGAGAAACACGCAGTTGGTACGATAGTAAGAAATTTGATGAATATCATGCCGAAAATGTAAGGCAACTGATGTCGTTAAGCAAAGATTTTATTTGGCGGAATTTGACTGGAGATTTAAAAAGAAACACAAGAGGGGCTACATTTTTCAATTTCGTCCGCAGGGTTGCCAAGCGAAGTGGGAACGAAGGCATCTTATGGGCTAATATTTTTGCGGTGGACTATAAAACTAAACATCCTAAGCATTCGGATTGGTTCGAAGATATAAAAACACTTTCCTGTAAATTACTGCGTGCCCAAATTGAAATTTTAAAGCCACAGATTATTCTTTTCGTAAGCGGAGACGGCGGCGTAGCGGCGCGGAGGGAGTGCTTTCCTGATTTGTCCGGCTCGGGTCAAGGCATAAACGGCTTGAATAAGGGAAAACTGGAAAAATTTTCTTTTGAAGGTGATAAGGAAATAATATGTTACCGAGCACCTCATCCCAGTACCAGAAATCGAGAAGGAAGGCACGCTTTAAAGGTGCTTGTCGAAGAGTTGCTGCCTTCTGCCAAAATGTAAAATGCCTTTACAATAAAATGCCTGTTTGAAAAAAACAAACGAAAGAAACCATGAAACCACTAGACCTAAATTTCATCTGCCAAACCCTCAACCTTCCGATGCCGTCTGAAAATCAACCCATTTCGTGTATTGTTACAGACAGCCGCGATATTCAGGATGGCGACGTATTTTTCGCGCTTGTCGGCGAACGCTTTGACGCGCATGACTTTGTTGAAGATGTATTGGCAGCGGGGGCGACGGCGGTTGTAGTCTCGCGCGAAGATTGTGCGGCTTTGAAAGGCGCATTGAAGGTTAACGATACGCTTGCGGCTTTGCAAAAACTGGCGAAGGCGTGGCGTGAAAATGTGAATCCGTTTGTTTTTGGCATTACCGGCTCTTCCGGTAAAACGACGGTTAAAGAGATGTTGGCCGGCGTATTGCGTCATCGATTCGGTGATGAAGCTGTGTTGGCGACTGCCGGCAATTTCAACAATCATATCGGCCTGCCGCTGACTTTGTTGAAATTAAACGAAAAACACCGCTATGCCGTCATTGAAATGGGTATGAACCATTTTGGCGAGTTGTCTTTGCTGACCCGAATTGCCAGTCCGAACGTTGCTCTGGTCAATAATGCCTTGCGCGCGCATGTCGGTTGCGGTTTTGATGGTGTTGGCGATATTGCCAAAGCCAAAAGTGAAATCTACGAAGGTTTGCTTTCAGACGGCATTGCGCTGATTCCGTGCGAAGATGCCAATATCGCTACATTTGAAGCGGCGACTGCACAATTGAACGCTCAGACTTTCGGCGTTACCAGTGGCGATATCCATGCAGAAAATATTGAGTTGAAACCGTTGTCCTGCGAATTTGATTTGGTGCGTGGTAATGAACGTGTTGCCGTGGTATTGCCAGTCCCCGGCCGTCACAATGTGCATAATGCCGTAGCGGCGGCGGCTCTGGCTTTGGCGGCAGGTTTGAGCCTTGCAGAAGTTTCAGACGGCCTGAAAAATTTCAGTAATATCAAAGGCCGTCTGAATATCAAGCAAGGCATTAAAGATGCAACTTTGATTGACGATACTTATAATGCCAACCCCGACAGCATGAAAGCCGCCATTGATGTGCTCGCCGCTATGCCTGCGCCGCGTATTTTTGTGATGGGCGACATGGGCGAATTGGGCGAGGACGAAGCCGCAGCCATGCACGCCGAAGTTGGCGCGTATGCACGGGATAAAGGCATCGAGGCCGCATATTTTGTCGGCGACAACAGCGTTGAAGCGGCAGAAACATTTGGCGCGGAAGGTTTGTGGTTTGCAGACAAAGATCCGCTGATTCAAGTGTTGAGCCACAATTTGCCTGAACACGCTACTGTGCTGGTCAAAGGTTCACGTTTTATGAAGATGGAAGAAGTGGTTGAGGCATTGGTAGCAACAACCGCGTAAAAGGCCGTCTGAAATATGAAAAAGATTTTTCTATTGGCTGGTTTGCTGTTTGCCGCGTTTTATGCCGGAATGAAAGTACAGGCATTTATCTATGAAGATACCTGCTTGGACTTGGGCGGCGGAAAGAATCCCGGAAATTATCCGATTTGCGTGGTAGAGAAATAATCTTACTCAATAAGGTCGTCTGCAATTTCAGACGGCATACCGATTTATTTTTAATTGGGCAATAAGCCCGCTGTAACAACAAAAACAAAAAAGGAAGCCCCATGTTTTTATGGCTCGCACATTTCAGTAACTGGTTAACCGGCCTGAATATTTTTCAATACACCACATTCCGCGCCGTCATGGCGGCTTTGACTGCTTTGGCGTTTTCCCTATTGCTTGGTCCGTGGACCATCCGCAAGCTGACTGCGCTTAAAGTCGGCCAAGCCGTCCGTACCGACGGCCCTCAAACCCACCTGATCAAAAACGGTACGCCAACCATGGGTGGTTCGCTGATTTTGACCGCTATTACCGTGTCCACAATCTTGTGGGGCAACTGGGCAAATCCTTATATCTGGATTCTCTTAGGAGTCTTGCTTGCTACCGGCGCACTCGGTTTTTACGACGACTGGCGCAAAGTGGTTTATAAAGACCCTAACGGCGTGTCTGCCAAATTCAAAATGGTATGGCAGTCCAGCGTTGCCATCATCGCCGGTTTGGCATTGTTCTACCTTGCGACAAATTCCGCCAACAATATCCTGATTGTTCCCTTCTTCAAACAAGTTGCCTTGCCGCTTGGCGTCGTCGGCTTCTTGGTATTGTCCTACCTGACCATCGTCGGCACATCCAATGCCGTTAACCTGACCGACGGTTTGGACGGTTTGGCCGCATTCCCTGTTGTACTTGTTGCCGCCGGCCTTGCTATTTTTGCTTATGCCAGCGGCCATTCACAATTTGCACAATACCTGCAATTGCCTTACGTTGCCGGCGCAAACGAAGTGGTAATTTTCTGTACCGCCATGTGTGGAGCATGTCTCGGCTTTTTGTGGTTTAACGCTTATCCGGCACAAGTCTTTATGGGCGACGTCGGCGCGCTCGCGCTTGGCGCGGCGCTCGGTACCGTTGCCGTCATCATCCGCCAAGAATTTGTCCTCGTCATCATGGGCGGCCTGTTTGTTGTCGAAGCCATTTCCGTTATGTTGCAGGTCGGTTGGTACAAACGCACCAAAAAACGCATCTTCCTGATGGCACCGATTCATCACCATTACGAACAAAAAGGCTGGAAAGAAACCCAAGTCGTCGTCCGTTTCTGGATTATCACCATCGTCTTGGTGCTGATTGGTTTAAGTACCCTCAAAATCCGCTAAATCTCCAAAGGCCGTCTGAAAGTTTCAGACGGCCATTATGTAAGGTAAGCATGCTTGCTTGAATCCTACATCTCAAAATAAATTCCGCAATAATCCACACAGAAAGTCTCAAAACATGTACCAATCTTTCGGCGGCGCAACCGGCATCCGCACCCTGACCGACCGTTTCTACGACTTGATGGAACTTGAGCCGCAATACCAAGCCTTGCGCCAAATGCACGGCGAAGACATGACGCTGATTCGCGAAAAACTCTACGAATTTTTCAGCGGCTGGCTCGGCGGCCCGCAACTTTTTGTCGAAAAATACGGTCATCCCCAACTGCGCGCCCGCCATATGCCTTTTGCCGTCAACGTACAAGTCCGCAACGAATGGATCGCCTGCTTTGCCCAAGCCATGAGCGAACTGGACATCGACAAAGCACTTGCCGAACCTGTTTTAATCCAAGTTTTTGCCATGGCAGATTGGTGCCGTAACCAAAACGAAGACGGTATCGAACCGCCTATGCCGCCGATGGCGGTCGATCCATGGGTACGCGCACCGGAATTGCAGCAGATTTTGAGTAGCTACGGTGTAAACGGATTTTTTGAAGGATTTGCAGATTAAATTTGTTTGAAAATGCTGCTATGACATTAAAGAATATTAAGAGAGAATGTAATATGAAAAATTGGTTGAGAAAGATAGCAGTTGTTTTGTTTGGATTTGGACAGATGGCTAATGCAAGTGATATCCCAAATTTCGCAGAAACAGAGCAGGAGGCAAAACAAGGAAATGCAGCATCCCAATTTAATTTGGGTTTGATGTATTACTTGGGGAAAGGGGCGCCCAAAGATTATAAACAGGCAGAACATTGGTTCCGTAGAGCAGCAGAGCAAGGGGACGTGGATGCGCAGACCAATCTAGGAGGGTTGTATTATCAGGGAAAGGGTGTTGCCCAAGATTATGAGCAAGCCAAATATTGGTTTCAAAAAGCTGCTGCACAAGGCTTTGCTAAAGCCCAGTATGATTTAGGAACAATCTATTTTTTTGGTAAAGGCATTGAACAAGATTATGATCAAGCAGCTCGATGGTATGAAAAGGCGGCAGAACAAGGGTATCTTGATGCTCAATACAATTTAGCCATTATGTATGATAACGGATTCGGTGTTAGTAAAGACCGCGGTAAGGCGGTTAAATGGTATCGAAAGGCTGCAGAGCAAGGAGAGAATCAAGCACAATATACTTTGGCTACAAGGTATATGCATGGCGTAGGCATACAAAAAGATTTTAAGCTGGCGGTACAATGGTTACGTCGTGCAGCAGAACAAGAAAATATTAAAGCCCAACTTGATCTTGGCGTGGCTTATCATAATGGATTCGGTGTTCGTCAAGATGATAAGCAGGCCTTATATTGGTATCGTAAAGCAGCGGAGCAAGGAAGTTCTGAGGCCCAATATAATTTAGGTGTTATGTATCATTACGGACAAGGCGTTCATCAGAATCAATCTGTTGCCAAAGAGTGGTTTGGCAAGGCATGCCATAATGGATCGCAACAGGGCTGTGATGCTTATCAAAAATTGGATCAGACAGGATATTGAATCTTTTTAAAAGCCGTCTGAAAATTAGGATAAAACAGAAACAATAATTGGAATGTGATGGATTTTAGAATGAAGGTTTCGATGAAAAAAATAATAATGGGAGTGATGGCTTGCTTTGGGTTAGGGCAGGCAGCTTTAGCTGAAAGTATTCCGGATTTTAAGAATATGTTGAGAGCTGCGGAGCAAGGAGATCCAGAAGCTCAATTAAGTATTGGAGCAATGTATGCCAATGGACAAGGTATTAGTCAAGACCACAGACTAGCAGTGCAGTGGTTTCATAAGGCAGCAGAGCAAGAGAATGCTCAAGCTCAATTTAACTTGGGTGTAATGTATCAGCTAGGGCAGGGTGTTGGTCAAGATTATGTACAGGCGGCAGAATGGTATCGTAAGGCTGCTGAACAGGGTGATACTGGAGCCCAAAATAATTTGGGTATGCTGTATCAAAATGGACAAGGTGTTAGCCAAGACTATGCTCAGGCTGCAAAATGGTTTTATAGGGCTGCAGATCAGGAAAACACAGCTGCTCAGTTAAATCTAGGTTTGCTGTATGCTAATGGGCAAGGTGTCGAGCGAGACTATGTACAGGCGTTAAAATGGTTTCGTAGAGCTGCAGAACATGGGGATGCGGCAGGTCAATATAATTTGGGTTTAGCATATGCAAATGGTAAAGGGGGACGTCAGGATTACACGCAGGCTATAGAATGGTATCGCAAGGCAGCAGAGCAAGGGAATGTAGATGCACAATATAATTTAGGTGGTATGTACGCTAGCGGAAAAGGTGTAAGACAAGATTATGTAGAGGCGATTGAGTGGTACAGAAGGGCAGCAGAGCAAGGTGATATGGTTGCGCAATTAAATGTGGGTGTAATGTATGCTAATGGCCAAGGAGTTGAGCAAGACTACGTACAAGCTGTGAAGTGGTATCGCAAGGCGGCAGAACAAGGAAATGCCAAAGCTCAATTTAATTTGGGTGTAGTGTATGCCACTGGGCAAGGAGACCGTCAAGACTACGTACAAGCAGCACAGTGGTACCATAAGGCAGCAGAACAAGGCTTAGCTGATGCTCAATATAATTTGGGCGAGATGTATTATTACGGACGAGGCATTCGTCAAAATCATACTCTTGCCAAGGAGTGGTTTGGTAAGGCATGTCAGAATGGATTGCAACAAGGCTGCGAGGCGTATCGTCACTTGGATGGTGCAGAATTTTGAATCAAAGGCCGTCTGAAAAACTAGGATAAAACAGAAATAATAATTTGAAAGAAATGGATTTTAGAATGAATAAATTATTAAAAAAAATGATGGTAGCCCTGTTATCTTTGGGCTTGGTGCAGGCAGTTTGGGCTGATAATGTACCGGATTTTAAGAAAACGCTTCAAGCTGCAGAGCAAGGGTATGCTAAAGCCCAATTTAATTTGGGTTTGATGTACTACAATGGGCAAGGAGTTCGTCAGGACTATACACAGGCGGTGCAGTGGTATCGCAAGGCGGCAGAACAAGGGGATGCAAAAGCCCAATATAATTTGGGTGTGATGTACGACAATGGGCAAGGAGTTCGTCAAGATGATGCACAGGCGGTGCAGTGGTATCGCAAGGCGGCAGAACAAGGGTATGTAAAAGCCCAATATAATTTGGGTGTGATGTACGACAATGGGCAAGGAGTCCGTCAAGATGATGCACAGGCGGTGCAGTGGTATCGCAAGGCGGCAGAACAAGGGGATGCAGAAGCCCAATATAATTTGGGTGTGATGTATTACGATGGGCAAGGTGTCCGCAAAAACTATGTTGAAGCGGTCAAATGGTATCGCAAGGCGGCAGAACAAGGGTATGCTCAAGCCCAATATAATTTGGGTGTGATGTATTACGATGGGCAAGGTGTCCGCAAAGACTATGTTGAAGCGGTCAAATGGTATCGCAAGGCAGCAGAACAAGGGTATGCTAAAGCCCAATATAATTTGGGTGTGGCGTATGAAAAAGGTAAAGGAGTCCGTCAGGACTATACACAAGCAGTGCAGTGGTATCGCAAGGCGGCAGAGCAAGGGTATGCCGATGCCCAATCTAATTTGGGTGTGATGTATGAGGAAGGACAAGGAGCCAGTCAAGACTATGCACAGGCAGTGCAGTGGTATCGCAAGGCAGCAGAACAAGGGCTTGCAGAAGCCCAATATAATTTGGGTGTGATGTATGCCAAAGGAGAAGGTGTTCGTCAGAACTATAAGATCACCAAAGAGTGGTTTGGTAAGGCTTGTAATAATGGATTGCAACGAGGTTGCGATGCTTATCGCATATTAAATCAGGCAGGATATTGAATCCTTATTCAAAGGCCGTCTGAAAAAACTTAGGATAAAACCAAAATGACTTTCCAAAATAAAAAAATCCTCGTCGCCGGACTCGGCGGTACGGGTATTTCCATGATTGCCTATCTGCGCAAAAACGGCGCGGAGGTTGCTGCGTATGATGCGGAGTTGAAAGCCGAGCGCGTGTCGCAAATCGGTAAGATGTTTGATGGGCTGGTGTTTTACACGGGCCGTCTGAAAGATGCGTTGGATAATGATTTCGATATTCTGGCACTCAGTCCCGGCATCAGCGAGCGGCAGCCGGATATTGAGGCGTTCAAGCAAAACGGCGGGCGCGTATTGGGCGACATCGAATTGCTGGCGGACATTGTGAACCGCCGCGGCGACAAGGTGATTGCGATTACCGGCAGCAACGGCAAAACGACGGTAACGAGCCTGGTCGGCTATCTCTGCATCAAATGCGGGCTAGATACCGTTATCGCGGGCAATATCGGCACACCGGTTTTGGAAGCGGAATTGCAGCTCGAAGGCAAAAAGGCGGACGTGTGGGTGTTGGAGCTTTCCAGCTTCCAATTGGAAAACACCGAAAGCCTGCGCCCGACTGCGGCGACAGTGCTGAACATTTCCGAAGACCATCTCGACCGCTACGACGACCTGCTTGATTACGCGCATACCAAGGACAAGATTTTCCGTGGCGATGGCGTGCAGGTTTTGAATGCGGACGATGCGTTCTGCCGTGCGATGAAGCGTGCCGGGCGCGAGGTGAAATGGTTTTCGTTGGAACACGAAGCCGATTTTTGGTTGGAACGCGAGACAGGCCGCCTGAAACAAGGCAATGAAGATTTGATTGCCACGCAAGACATTCCGTTGCAAGGTCTGCACAACGCCGCCAACGTCATGGCTGCCGTGGCTTTGTGTGAGGCTATTGGATTACCGCGAACCGAGTTGCTCGAACACGTTAAAACCTTCCAAGGCCTGCCGCACCGCGTCGAAAAAATCGGCGAGAAAAACGGTGTGGTGTTTATCGACGACAGCAAAGGCACAAACGTCGGTGCGACCGCCGCTGCGATTGCCGGTTTGCAAAATCCGCTCTTCGTCATTTTGGGCGGCATGGGCAAAGGGCAGGACTTCACACCCCTGCGCGACGCGCTTGCCGGCAAGGCAAAAGGCGTGTTCCTGATCGGCGTCG
>CAUSHT010000047.1:0-9603 GCA_963531275.1 uncultured Neisseria sp. | reverse complement strand
CAACAATATCGAGATGATTACCATCGGCCAATATCTGCAACCTTCAGACGGCCACTTGCCCGTCTTGCGCTATGTAACGCCTGACCAATTCAAAATTTTTGAAAAAGAAGCATACGAATTGGGCTTTACCAATGCCGCCATCGGCGCAATGGTTCGCTCCAGCTACCATGCAGACGAACAAGCAGCCGAAGCATTACGTGAAACCCACGGCGGTTGCAGCCACCACTAAGGTTTAAATCATATAAGGTCTTCTGAAAAATCAGAAAACTGTTTTTTCAGACGGCCTTTATTTGGTCATAACTTACTATACAAAATTTTTAGATTTTCAAAAAATAAACCTTAGCTAGGCTCTATTGAACCAATCTTAAGTAATACAAAAAAGCGGCAAAACAGGATAAACACTGTTTGCCGCTTTTTAATTTATTTCTTTATTTTACTTCTTCAATAATTTTGCCGCTTCAATCGCATAGTAAGTCAAAATGCCATCGGCACCAGCGCGTTTGAATGCCAACAAGCTTTCCAAAATGGTTTTTTCGCCATCCAGCCAACCGTTTTGAATGGCTGCCTGAAGCATGGCATATTCGCCGGAAACTTGGTAAGCATAAGTCGGTACGCCGAACTCATCTTTGACTCGGCGGACGACATCCAGATACGGCAGACCCGGTTTTACCATGACCATGTCTGCGCCCTCTTGAATATCCAATGCTACTTCGTGCAAGGCTTCGTTAGTATTTGCAGGATCCATTTGATAGGTTTTCTTGTCTGCCTTACCCAAATTGCCGGAGCTGCCGACAGCATCGCGGAACGGGCCGTAGAACGCTGAAGCATATTTTGCCGAATATGCCATGATGCGCGTATGAATATGTCCGGCATCTTCTAAGGCTTCGCGAATGGCAAGAATACGTCCGTCCATCATATCGGATGGGGCAATGACTTGTGCGCCCGCATCAGCATGACACAAAGCCTGTTTTACCAAAACTTCAATGGTTTCATCGTTGAGAACATAACCATTTTCATCGGTTAAACCGTCTTGGCCGTGAATGGTATAAGGGTCCAAGGCAACGTCGGTCATGATACCCAGCTCTGGGAATTTCTCGCGCAGGGTTCGTACTACTGTCGGCACCAAGCCTTCAGGGTTATAAGCTTCCTCCGCAAACTCGGTTTTGTTTTGCGTTACCACGGGAAACAAAGCCAGCATAGGAATACCGAGATTCAGCGCCTCTTCAGCGGTAAACAACAATTTATCCAAACTTTGGCGTTTGACGCCGGGCATAGACGGCACTGCCTCTTTCTGATTCTGACCTTCCAATACAAAAACCGGATAGATTAAATCATCTGCCGTCAAAGTATGCTCGCGCATCAGACGGCGTGAAAAATCGTCTTTACGCATACGGCGCATACGGGTGTTTGAGACATAACGCGGAGGGAAATTCATAACAATTGCCTTTCAATAATGAAGTCTTAAAATCAGTCTTCGACTTGACGTATGGCTTTGACCGAACGTTTGATTTCGCTGAGCGTACCGGTTTTATAACTATTACGTTCCTGCTCGGTCATACCGTTTTGATCCAATTTGGCGATATTTTTCAATGCCTCGGCATATTGGCCGTCTGAAAGTTTTTCCTGTTTGATGTGCCAACGGTTTTTCACTTCGGAAGCCGTCCACAAGCCTACTTTGTTGTAGTAGAACAAAATGCTTGCCGCCAGCGTCTTCATATCGCTGTCGGGTTTGGCACTGCCGATACTGCGGCCGATACGGTTGTTACGTTGATCGACTGCCTGGTCGGCAAGGTAACGGCTGAAGTAGTCGTCTTTACCTTCTCGCAACTCCATATCCGTCAGACGCGCATTACCTGCTTTTTCGGCAATAATACTGTCGAATTTAGAAGCAATCGCCGCCTGCCATAATGCTTGGCGTACGGCATTGACCTGTGTTCCCCTGCTGTCGCCGTTTGCTTTGTCATCCAAACCTGTACGCTCGGCAAAGCGTGTAGCATTACTGGTCATATTGATTAAGCCCTCGTCCTCCATACCGATGACTTGGGCGGCCACGGGATGGTTAAGCGCAAATTGTGCCATTTTACTGCGGCGGCTTTGATCTTCCTGATACGATTGGCAACCGGACAATACCAGCATGCCGAGAACGGCACATTGAATGTGTTTTTTAATATGTTTCATGATGTAACTATCGATATTATTGTGTGAGTTCAACTTCTTTGTTTAACATAGAAACGCCCGTAAGCGCAAAATAATTCCCATACGGCCAAATCGGCGCATGAATGGCTATTTTATAATAAAAATAAGGCCGTCTGAAAATTTTCAGACGGCATAAGTATTTTTAACCTACCAAGCTTCGAATTTGCGGCCAATAAAACAGACAGGCTATCGAGCAAATAGCAATACTGATACCGGCTGCATTAATGCTGCTGATTTTTTCTTTAAACATTGCCGCACCAATCAGCGTACCCAAAACAATCACGCCGATGTTCATACCGGCAAACACCAAGGTCGGATTATCCTTCATGATTTGGTGTGCCGAGATGTAGGTAACAATATTCAAAAAGTTCAGGCAGCCTAAAATCATACCGCCCACTATACCCTCTTTAGTCCACTTGCTTCCTTTGGCAAACAGGTAGCCAAACATCAAGATACCGGCCAAACAAAATGCCACCAGCAAATTGCCGGCAAACGCGGTACCGCTCTTTGCCACTTGTTTGAACAAAATATCAATGACGCCATAGCCGCACCAAACGCCCAAAAGCAGCATCACTTGCGTACTGAGACCGCCGGATTTCTTACCGCCATCGCTTTTCCAAAGTAAGAAAAACAATGCTGTAAATGCCAATACCAAACCAATCAGACGGCCTTCGGTCAGTTGTTCATGAAAAAGCGTGAATGAAGCGATAATCGGCAGAAACAGCGATAAGCGTTGTGCCGCGTCCGATTTGACGATACCTGCCGCATCTACCGATTTGCCCATAATGACAAACACGCTTGGCAGCAAAAGACCTAAAGCCGCAAAAAGCCACCAAGTCGGCAAAAATACCTGCGGATTGCTCAAATCAGGTTTTAGCACCAGCATGGTCAAAGTGACAGCAACGATATAGTTCACCGCTACCGCCTGCTCGATATTGATTTTTTGCTTGCGCGCCACTTTCAGCAATACGGAAACCAACACGCTGCAAACGATACTTGCCAATAAATATGCCATGCTTTAAAACCATCCTTGAGTGGAGACGGGCTTATCTTCATTCAGTTTAATCAGTCCGATGACTACACGGTAAATAAACCAAATGGCAGTTACCAACAGAATCAACCAACCAATTAAGATCAGTGTAGTAAAAGTTCCCAAAACCGTACCCACCAAAGACACCCAAAATGTCTTAATCAAATAATCGATATGGCTGGCGTAAATACTACCTTGAGCCTCATCGCGTTTAACATACGCCATAATCACACCGACAACGGGAGTAAATAAAATTAATAAGCCCACAGCATATGTCACATAAGCGATAAAAACATAGTTTTTCACGTCAGAGTTGGGCGTATTGACCACATTTGTCGCCATATTAGTGAAGTTGTCGGTATTGTTTTCCTGACACTCGTACTGCATAGCCGCATCATAAGCCAAACGTTTTTCCGGATGAGACAATACTTCAAACGCCTGTCCGATGGCTTTAAACCGCTCCGCATCTTTCTGAATATCCGGATTGGCAACCAATTTGCCATAAGCCTCGCGGATAACGTTGATATCAGCATCCTGAGAGACACCCAAGATTTCGTATAAATTTACTTGTTCCATCTGTATTCCTATCCTTTATGAATCGACTGCAACATGAACATCTTGCGGATTGAGCGTCCGCAGGTTTTCAGGCTTCATGCCCACGATAAACCCTCGTTTGCCGCCATTGATAAAAATTTCATCCAAAGCCCAAATACTTTCTTCCACATAAACCGGCAACGCGGTTTTCATACCGAATGGCGACGTACCGCCGACTAAATAGCCTGTCCATTTCGCCGCCTGATCCGCCGTTGCCGGCTCGATGTGTTTCAAGCCCAGTTCACGCGCCAGATTGCGGGTGGAAATATGTTTGTCGCCGTGCATCAAAACAACCAAGCCTTTTTTATGCTCATCCTGCAAGACAATCGTTTTGATGACTTGATGCTCGGGCTTGCCCGCACATTCGGCAAAACGCGCCGTACCGCCGTGTTCTTCATACGCGTAAATATAAGGGACAAAATCAATTTTATTACTGCGTAAAAAGCGTACTGCCTGCGTAACCGGATATTCTGCTTTACTCATGGGTTGTTTTCCGCCATCCTTTTCAGACGGCCTCTCTTAAATGTGGAACGTAAACAGTCGCAATGTTACCATACCTTCTTTTTGAAATCAGGAGACAACATGGACATCCGCTATCTTGGTGCAAGTAAACGCTATTCGGAAGCCGTCGTAGCCAACGGCTTGGTTTTCCTCTCCGGCATGGTTCCCGAAAATTCTGAAGCCGATGCCAAAGCGCAAACTGAAAATGTTTTGGCACAAATCGATTCATGGCTCGCACAATGCCAATCCGACAAAGCCCATATTTTAGAAGCCACCATCTATCTGCCCGATATGAACGACTACGCCGCCATGAACGAAGCCTGGGACGCATGGACAGCTCCTGAACGCGCTCCCGCCCGCGCCTGCGTGGAGGCGAAACTGGCTTCGCCCGACTGGAAGGTTGAAATCAAAATTACCGCCCTTCAAATCAAATAAAGCACAAATATCAGGCCGTCTGAAAACGCAGCTTCCACCAAGCAAGTGCAGTTTTTCAGACGGCCTTTATTCTTTTGCGGTACAATACCGCCCTTAAATTTTTCTATTATTTCAAAGCACAAACAGCCATGTCCAAAAAAACCAAGCAAGAATTAGAAAACAACAAACTCAGCAAACGCCTGCGCCACGCCGTCGGCGATGCCATTAACGATTTCAATATGATCGAGCCGGGCGACAAAATCATGGTCTGCCTCTCAGGCGGCAAAGACAGCTACGCCCTTTTAGACATTCTGCGCCAGCTTCAGGCCAGTGCGCCGATTGATTTTGAACTGGTCGCCGTCAATCTCGACCAAAAGCAACCGGGCTTCCCTGAAGAAGTGCTGCCGACCTATCTCGAAAGCATAGGCGTGCCGTACAAAATCGTTGAAGAAGACACCTACTCCACCGTCAAACGCGTGTTGGACGAAGGCAAAACGACTTGCTCGCTGTGCAGCCGTTTGCGCCGAGGCATCCTCTATCGCACTGCAAAAGAATTGGGCTGCACCAAAATCGCCTTGGGACACCACCGCGACGATATCCTCGCCACCATGTTCCTGAATATGTTTTACGGCGGCAAACTCAAAGCCATGCCCCCCAAATTGGTGAGCGATAACGGCGAACATATCGTTATCCGTCCTCTCGCGTATGTTAAAGAGAAGGACTTGATCAAATACGCCGAGCTGAAGCAATTCCCAATTATCCCATGCAACCTCTGCGGCTCTCAGCCCAACTTGCAACGCCAAGTCATCGGCGACATGCTGCGCGATTGGGACAAACGCTTCCCTGGCCGTATCGAGTCTATGTTCTCCGCGCTGCAAAATGTCGTTCCATCACATTTGGCCGATACCGAACTTTTCGACTTTGTCGGCTTGGAACGCGGTCAAAGCCTGAAACACGGCGGCGACTTGGCGTTTGACAGCGAAAAAATGCCGGAACGTTTCTCCGACGGCAGCGAAGAAGACGAAAGCGAAATCAAAATCGAACCTCAAAAAGCCGAACGCAAAGTCATCAATATTTTGGCAAACAAACCCAAAAACTGCGGTATGTAACCGCGTTTAGACATTCAGACGGCCTTTCAGTAGCTATTGACTGAAAGGCCGTCTGAATATTCACATTTGAAATTTTTTCTATTCTTTTTTATCTATTCTTTCCCTGACAAACCGTGCAGCAGCAACCCCAATATATCCTGTGGTAGCTTTTGCGGCGCAGCGGCATAAAGCGCGGCCAGTTGCGGATGGTACATCAATATATCTGCCTGACGGATAAACAGTTCGATGAGCTCCACCGGCAAATCGGGCTGAATCAGGCGGCGTTGTTGTAGAGTATGGAAGAAGCCGCGCATAAAAGCGTATTTTTCTTCGTTCAATTCGTGGAAAAATCGCTCCAGCTCCAAATCGGTATTCTCTTCAATATCACGCAGGAAGGCGGAGGAATAGAGTTCTTCAAACGATTGTTTTTGCAGGGCAAAAACGGTTTCAGCAGCTTCACGCAGGCTACATTGCCGTGCAAGCAGATTTTCAAATTCGGCACGGACTCGGTTTTTCTGCTCGGTAACGATTTCCTGCAAGAGCGCGTTTTTACCGCTGTAATATTTGTAAAAGGTAACGCGGCTGACGGCGGCCTCGGCGCAGATGCTGCCCACGGATACGGCGGAAAAACCTTGTTCGCGAAACAGTCGGTAGGCAACATCGATGATGATTTGTTGTTTGCTGGCGTTCATGACATTAAGAAGATTTTGATTTTGTTCATAAAGGGCTTTCATTAAATTTATCCGTAAGCAGGATACTCATCATATTTCCCCACAGCGTTAATGGCAATACGGCGGCGTTTCAGACGACCTCTTTCCTTGTTCCTTCACTGCCCTACTGAATAGAGGCTGTCAGATACTTAGTAGGCTAAATTCATAAAGGTTACAGAATCACTCTCCTCCCTAAAATAGGAGAAGGAATTTTTTTAGACAATTTATTATAAGAGAAGAATTAAAGTGAATGATAAATACTTGCATTCCTGTTTTTTATTTCTTATACTTTACATTAATAGTTTGTTTTATGTAAATGTGTAAACACAAATATTTGCATACTGTCGAAGCGGTTGGATTATCTGATGTTCAATCAGCTACGACGTATGCCGTCTGAAAGGATAAGGAAATGCAGAAACCCGCCCTCCGCCGCCTGCCTCTATTGATTGCCGCCGCCTTTGCTTCCGAATGGATTTATGCCGCCGATGCGGCGCAAGATGCGGAACAGGTGCAGTTAGAAGAAGTCGTCGTAACCAGCGAACGCACCAACCGCAGCGGCTTTGAAACCGCCACGTCCAATCGCGTTTTCACCACGCCGAACATCGACCGCAGCGGACACAATCTTTCCGCGACCGACCTGCTCAAACAGGCCGTGAACACGGTGGACTTGGGCAGCGGCAACGATTTGCCGACCGTGCGCGGCGTAGATGGCTCCGGCCCCGCCGTCGGCGCGGTGGCGTTTTTCGCGGGCACGCGGCCGCGCCTGAACCTGTCCATAGACGGCCGCTCCGCCACTTACAACGAATACGCCTTCGGCACGCAGTCGCTGTGGGACATGCAGCAGGTGGAAGTCTTGCGCGGGCCGCAAAGCCATGTGCGCGGGCAGAACGCGGTGGCGGGCGCGGTGGTGATGCGTTCCAAAGACCCGACCGACGAATGGGAAGGCGCGCTGCGCTTGGGTTTAGGCAACCAGAAAACGTGCAACATCGCCGGCGTAGTGTCTGGTCCGATTGTGAAAAACAACCTTGCCTTCCGCTTGAGCGCGGAACGGCAGCAGCGTGAAAGCTACGAGCCGTTCGTGTCCTATGAGCCGACCGGCAACCCGCGCCGCGTGGAAAACACCAACGTGCGCTTCAAACTCCTGCTCACGCCCGAAAACCATCCCGATTTTTACAGCCGCCTGACGCTGAACCACATCCGTTCGCGCGCGCCGCAAAACGAAATCATGGGCAATACCGCTAGCCGCCGTTTTTTAAAAGAAAAGCCCGTGTTCGTAACCGGCTCGACATCGGGCATCTGGGACGTATCGTGGCAGCTTAACGACTATCTGAAACTGGAAAACAAACTGGTTTACGGTCGCTACCACAACGAGCGGCTGCATCTGCCGATGACCGTCAGCCCGCAAGGCGTGCCCGCCGAACTCAAAGGCCACGAGCTGCAATGGGAGCCGGTATTGCATTTTTCCAACAAAGGCCGTCTGAAAGGCCTTGCCGGGCTGCACTACTTCCGCAGCAAACAAGACGAATGGGTAGATATCCGCAGCGTCGGCGGCCGCAACACCTTTGACGACCGCAACAGCGTGCGCGCCCTGTTTGCCGAAACCACATACAGCCCCAGCGAAAAATGGGACATCACAGCTGCCGCCCGCATTGAAAAAGAAACGCACAAACGAAGCGGCGGCAGCGGCGCACTGCACCTTGATTTAGACAAAGGCCAAACCGTCTTCCTGCCCAAAATCGACATCGCCTTCAAACCCACCGACCAATGGGTCAGCGGCATCAAAGCCGCGCGCGGCTACAACCCCGGCGGCGCGGGCATCACCTTCGGCCGCCCCGTCGTAACCTACACTTATGAGCCCGAATATGTGAACAACTACGAGTGGTACACCCGCTGGCGCAGCGCAGACCGCCGCCTGCAACTCTCCGGCAACCTGTTCCTGAACCACTACCGCGACATGCAGCTCCCCTTCTATCTCGGCACCAACTCCGTCGTCATCCGCAACGCCAAAAAAGTCCACACCTACGGCGCAGAACTCGCCGCCGACTGGCAGGCCACCGACAGCCTGAAACTTACCACCGGACTGGGGCTGCTCAACACCAAAATCAAAAGCTATCCCGACAGCGGCATTGAAGGCAACAAACTCGGCCGCGCGCCCAAATACACCGCCAACATCGGCGTGAAATACCTGAACGACAAAGGCTGGGAAGCCGGCGGCGACGTGCGCTTCTACGGCGGCTACTACTCCGCCGCCGACAATGCCGAATCAGGCAAAATCGGCGCATACAACCAAGTCAACCTCTACACCGCCTACAACTTCAAACAAGGCCGCATCTCGCTCTACGCCGACAACGTGTTCAACCGCCGCCGCCCCATATTTATTTCCAGCGCCGACCGCCAAGACGCACTCTACCAACGCCCCAGAAGCGTAGGCGTGAGCGCGGAATGGAAGTTTTAGGCGAGGCTGAAATGATGGCGGCCGTCTGAAACTACCGTAGATCAGGCATCAATGCCCTACCTACGGTTATTGGAATAACGAAGGTCGTCTGAAACGGCCGTAACAACTGATTATCGTCATTCCCGCACAGGCGGGAATCCAGAATGAAGCCTCGAAGGTACTTCTTTATCCGATAAGTTTCTATACGGATAGATTTGGATTCCCGCCTGTACGGGGGTAGCGAAGCGGACTTGCGTAAGCTAATGACGGCACAAGAAGTCTAATCATCAATATCCAACCTGCGCCTACTCCCCAAAACATCCAAAGGAATCCCATGCACTACTTCACCCCCGCCAAAACCCTGCCCGAAGGCACCATCTACCTGACCGACCTGACCCACGTCGCCGACTTTTCCGACTGGCTGGCCGAATTCGAAACCCTGTTAAGCCAAAACCGCCGCTTAGCCACCGTCTGCACCCCGATGCGGCGGCAGGTGAGCGACGAACAGCGCATTGCCGACCGCAAAACTTACATCGAATGGATAAAGGCACATCGGCCGCAACTGTCCGAACGCTGCGCCGCCATGCTCCTTATCGAACCCGACGCGGCGCAACTGGCGTTCTTCCGCGAACAATC
>CAUSHT010000046.1:0-9811 GCA_963531275.1 uncultured Neisseria sp. | reverse complement strand
ATTTACTCTACAATAGACATAACATTGGACATGCATATTGCCATATAAATAAAAAATCATTGTCCAGCCGATTAACGACACAAAGGCACCCCCTATCCGGTCTGCCTCAGACTGCGGCCTCTGTTTTTGCCTGCATCGCAAGCCAAAACAGCTCGAACACAATAACAAAACCTCAGGCCCAACCCATTTAGTTGACGCAGTCGAAATATTCATGGGATATCAATGAGCAAACAAGAAAAATTTTTCGACGTATATGTTTCTTATCCGCCGAACACGGATAAGGAGCGCATCCATGCCTGCCTGTATGACAACCTGCCCGAAAATGAAGCCGAGAGCCTGATTCAAGCCTTGGCAGAGCGTCCGCAAGCCATTGTGGCCGAAAAATGCACGCAAGACGAGCGCGAAAATGCGCAGCATTACTTCAGCTATTTGGGTTTGGACGTCATTGTCCGTCAGGCCATGGAATTGGAGGCGCTCGAAGAAGAACCCGTATCGGCAGTCAATATCCCCGACCCCATCCAATGCCCAGTCTGCATGACGATTATTGACGAACTCGATGCACAGGAATGTAAGACCTGCCACTTTGATTTGACAGAAAAAAATGAGCTAACCATCCAGCGCAAGCGCATTGAATGGCAGGAAAAAATCTCTTTCGAGCACAAAAAACAAACCGAAATTGCCCACAAGCTCAAATATGAGCGTGAACAGGAAGAGAAAAAACTGCGCAAAAAAATCCGCGCCGAATTAGAATCCCAACTACGCGAAGAGTTAGGCCAAAATCCAGAGCTGGCCGCACTTGCAGCAAGGAAGAAAACACAGTTTCTGCTTACAATGGCCATCGTATTCGCCGTTTTGAGCCTGCTTGCTCTCGGCTATATTGCTGCAAAATTCTTCTAAACTGATTTCAAAACTTAAGGCCGTCTGAAAAACAGATTTTCAGACGGCCTTTTATATTTATATTGATTGAATCATTCCAATCAAGCCTCTTGCACATCCACATCCACCGACCATCGGATTTTGCCGTCGCGGTTTTGCTGCAACACCTGCACCCACAAACTCACGGCGCGGTGCAAATCCTGTCGGGATGTTGATTCGAGGAAGATTTGCGCGCGTTCGCGTTCGGCGAGGCGCACCATCAGCATGGGGGCGGCGCCGAACTGGGAGACGCTTTCGGGCAAAAGCGGGGCGAGGGTTTCTTTGGCGGCGTTGAGAAACTCCATCGCATCGGCAACACGCGGCGCATTGGCACGGACGGCCGTCTGAAAACCGAAGGGCGGCATGGCGAACATTTGCCGCTCGTTCAATTCGTTTTCGGCAAACACGGCGTAGTCCTGCGCTTTGACGGCGGCGAAGACGGGATGTTCGGGCAGTTGGGTCTGTATCAACACCTTGCCGGGTTTGTCGGCGCGCCCCGCCCTGCCGGACACTTGCATCAGCTCGGCGAACAGCCTTTCCGGCGCGCGAAAGTCCGCGCTGTACAGGCTGCCGTCGGCGTTTAAGACGATAACGAGGTTGAGCCGCGCGAAATCATGGCCTTTGGCGAGCATCTGCGTGCCGACCAGAATGTCGATTTCGTTGTCGGCAATGCGGCGGTACAAATCCGCCCAGTCGTTTTTGTGCGCGGTACTGTCCCTGTCGACACGGACGACGGCGGCCTTGGGCAGGAAGGCGCGCAGGGTTTCTTCGACGCGCTGCGTGCCGTGGCCGACGGCGGTCAGGTCTTGGTTGCCGCAGTCGGGGCATTTGAACGGGATGGGTTCGCGGTGGTCGCAGTGGTGGCAGCGCAGTTGGCGGGCGCGTTGGTGCAGCACCATTTTGGCGGAACAGTTCGGGCAGCCGAAGGTATGGCCGCAGTCGCCGCAAAACAGCGCGGGCGCGAAGCCGCGCCGGTTGAGGTACACCAGCGACATGCCGCCCGCTTCAAAGTTCTGTTTCAAAAGCTGCAAGGCTTGCGGCGAGAAGCCGTTGTCGAGTTTCAGACGACCTACGTTGAGGATGTCCACTTGCGGCAGTTGCGCGGCGGCATGGGCGCGCTCGGTCAGTTGCAGCAGGCGGTACGCGCCGCTTTGCGCCTTGTGCCAACTCTCCAAACTGGGCGTGGCGCTGCCCAACACGACGGGGCAGCCGCTCTGCTTCGCCCGCCACACCGCCAAATCGCGGGCGTGGTAGCGCAATTCGTTGTCTTGTTTGAACGAGCCGTCGTGTTCCTCATCAACCACAATCAGCCCGACATCAGGCAAAGGCGTGAACACCGCCAGCCGCGTGCCAATCACCAGCTTCGCCTGCCCCAACATCGCGCGCAAATAATCCTGCGTGCGCCTGCCTGCCGCCATCTGGCTGTGCAACACGGCGGTCGGTACGTCGGCAAAACGGTTTTCCACCCGCTTCAAAAGCTGCGGCGTGAGGTTGATTTCGGGCAACAGAAACAACACCTGCCGCCCCTGCGCCAACACTTTCGCCATCGCATCGAAATACACTTCGGTCTTGCCGCTGCCGGTAATGCCGTACAGCAAGAACGGCTGAAATTTACCAAAGGCCGTCTGAATTTCATCGGAAGCCTTCTGCTGGTCGGCGTTTAATACAAATTCAGAGTGCGAAGCCTGCCCATTGCACGACCTTAAAACGGGCTTCGCCGCTTCCGTCGTTTCAATCCAACCCTGCTCCGCCCAATCTTCGATTAATTTCGCTGCCTGCGCATTTACCTGCTTCAATGCCGCCATCGTCATTCCGCCCGACAGCAGCGCGTCCCACAAAGCTGCTTTTTTGTTGAACCGAGTCGGCGGCGGCGTTTGCGCCCTGCCCGCTTCGTTCAGCGCGTAAAACAACGGCGGCTGCGGCATTTCCACCGCGCGCGTTTCCTTCAAACCCTGCGGCAGCGCGGCAAACACCGCCTGCCCGGTCGGATAGTGGTAATAACGCGACGTAAACGCCAACAAATCACGCCAGCTTTGAGGCAACGGATTTTCTTCTACAAAGGCCGTCTGAACGCTCAAAATCCGCGCCGTATCCATATCGGGCGCAATATCCGCTTCCCACACAATCCCGACAACGGTTTTATTGCGAAAAGGCACAAGCACCCGCGTTCCCGGAGGAAGCGGCTCGGAATAGGAATAAGTCAAAATGCCGTCTGAAAGCGGCACGTTTACGGCAATACGGTGGTAGAACATACAAACAATCAAATTATTTTTTCGTATTTTAACAGCCGAAAGCTATTTTCAGACGATAATTTGAGCCTGAGTACAATGCAGACATGACAGAGGTTTGATACAATGCCTTACTTTCAACACACGCAAGTCTCTCGCATGAAAACCAAGTTAATCAAAATCTTAACACCGTTTGCCGTCCTTCCTTTGTTGGCATGCGGTCAACCTGCCGTATCCAACGCCAACGCGGCGCCTGCCCCTGCTGCCAAAGCGGAAGCGCCTGCCGACAAATCGGTTGCCGCTTCTTTGAAAGCGCGCCTGGAAAAAGTCTATGCCGCCCAAGATTTGAAAGTTTTGAGCGTCAGTGAAACGCCGATTAAAGGCATTTATGAAGTTGTCGTCAGCGGCAAACAAATCATCTATACCGATGCCAAAGGCGACTATATGCTCGTTGGCGACCTCATCAACGTTAATACGCGCCAAAGCATGACTGAAGAACGCGCCGCCGATTTGAACAAAATCGACTTCGCTTCCCTGCCTTTGGACAAAGCCATCAAAGAAGTGCGCGGCAACGGCAAACTGAAAGTCGCCGTTTTCTCCGATCCGGACTGCCCGTACTGCAAACGCTTGGAGCATGAGTTTGAAAAAATGACCGACATCACGATTTATACCTTCATGATGCCGATTCCAAGCCTGCACCCTGATGCCGCGCGCAAAGCCGAGCTGTTGTGGTGTCAGCCTAATCCGACCCAGGCATGGATCGACTGGATGCGCAAAGGCAAACTCCCAAGCGGCAAAGCAAACTGCGAAAACCCTGTTGCAGAAACCACTTCATTGGGCGAACAATTCGGCTTCAACGGCACGCCGACCGTAGTCTTCCCTAACGGCCGCAGCCAAAGCGGTTACAGCCCTATGCCTCACCTCAAAGAAATCATCGAGAAAAACCAGTAATACAGGGTTTAATCTCTATAAAGGACGCTTTACGCGTCCTTTTTTCATGTCGCTCACCATCAAATACTTTCAGACGGCCTCGATACTGACAAGTACAAAAAAGGACGTGTCCAACACGTCCTTTTTTCTCTTTACCTTACAGGTAGAATTTTTCAATCACTTTCAGGTTTTCATCCAATTTGTACACCAGCGGCTGACCAGTTGGGATTTCCAAGCCCATGATGTCTTCGTCGGAAATGCCTTCGATGTGTTTGGCCAAAGCGCGCAGGGAGTTGCCGTGTGCCGCAACCAATACACGTTTGCCGCTCAAGATGGCCGGAGCGATTTGGTCTTCCCAGAAAGGCAGGACGCGCTCGAGGGTAACTTTGAGGTTTTCGCCATCAGGTACGACATCGCTAGGCAGGTTGGCGTAGCGGCGGTCGTTGTGGGCGGAGTTAGGGTCTTTAGGATCGAGCAGCGGAGGCAGGGTGTCGTAGCTGCGGCGCCAGATGTGGACTTGCTCGTCGCCGTATTTTTCTGCGGTTTGTTTTTTATCCATACCTTGCAGCTGGCCGTAGTGGCGCTCGTTCAAACGCCATGATTTGATTTGTGGAACAAACAGTTGGTCGGATTCTTCCAAAACGATGTTACAGGTTTTGATGGCACGGGTCAGAACGGAGGTAAAGGCGATGTCGAACTCGTAGCCCTTCTCTTTCAGCTTTTTACCTGCTGCTGCGGCTTCTGCCAAACCTTGCTCGCTCAGCTTGACGTCGCGCCAGCCGGTGAAAAGGTTTTTCGCGTTCCATTCGCTTTGTCCGTGACGGATGAATACTAATTCCATGATAGTTTGCTCCAATGAAGTTTGGGAAAAGGTATTTATAGCACACTTTACCGCCGCGCTGATAACGTCAGCGGTTTCTTTTGATATGTTGCAAGTTTGCTTCTAGTCTTCAGACGGCCTTGTCGGAAGGTAAACGTCAAACCGCGTGCTTTTGCCTGTGTATTGATAAGCAGGTTTGCGCCCATCGAGAAACTCACCCAAGCGCGGGCGTTTGACGACAATGCGCTTTTTGGCAGTATTCAACGCTGCGTCCAGAAGCTCGGCTTCGTCTTGTGCCGAGCCGACCAAGTCGTGAAAGTAAGCCATTTCTTTTTTCACAGCGGCGGTTTTGCGGCGTTCCGGGTACATCGGGTCGAGGTACACCACATCGGGCCTGCCGTTTTGCACAGATAATTCCTGCATCAAATCAACGGCATTGCCAAAGTGCAAAGTAATTCGCCGGACAATCTCCCGCGTTTCTTCACTTTGCCCCGCCCTGTTGAGGCCGTCTGAAAGTAGACAGGCAACCGCAGGATTTTGTTCAAAAGTGTGTACATTCAAACCCAACGAGGCAAGCACGAAGCTGTCGCGTCCCAGTCCGCCGGTAGCGTCCCAAACAGTCGGTTGCGCAGTATGATTGACGGCTTTGGCAATCAACTCGCCGCCGCCTTTAGTGCGCCGATAATGGGCGGCACCACCATCAAAATCAACGCGGACACGGCCTTTTTCACCGACGCGGCACAAACTGATGCCGCTTTCGTCAGCAATAAGGAAACTGCCTGCTTCAGGCTGCCGGTCGATAACGGTCAGCCCGAAAGGCACGGCAAGGCTGCGAAGTTCGGCAGATGCGGTTTCGTCAAAATAAATCTTGTACATAAGGCTTATGTTTCAGACGGCCTGGAAAACTTGGGCCGTCTGAACGTTTTAATTGATGTCCAAGCGTTCCATGCGGTAGCGCATGGAGCGGAAGCTGATGCCCAAAAGTTTGGCGGCTTGGGTACGGTTGTAACGGGTTTGCTGCAAAGCCTGCTCGATGATGCTGCGTTCCACTTGGTCGAGGTAATCCTGTATCTGCATGGTGCGCGGATCAAACGGCGGAATGGGGCTGTGATTGAGCGTGGTTTCGCGCGCGTCAGGTTCGGCAATATCGTCAAAGGAGAGGCTGCTGCGATCGGCCTTGGCCTGCGGGGCGTTTTGAATCTGCAAGTCGTCCACTTGTATCACTTGGCCGACCGTCAGTGCAACGGCGCGTTCGAGGATATTCTCCAGCTCGCGGAAGTTGCCGGGATAGCTGTAATGCAGCAGGGCTTCTTGGGCTTTGGGGCTGAGTTTGTAGGTTTGATTGCCGTGACGGTGTTTGTACAGCAAATACAGAATCAGCGCGCCCAAGTCTTCGCGCATTTCGCGTAAAGGCGGCATGTGCAGGGAGACAACGTTGAGGCGGTAATACAAGTCCTGGCGGAATGCGCCGCTTTCAACCAAAGCTTCGAGGTTTTTATGGGTTGCACAAATAATGCGCACATCCACAAAGGTTTCCCGCGCATCGCCGATACGGCGCACGGCTTTTTCTTGAATGGCACGCAGGAGTTTGACCTGCATGGCAAGCGGCAAATCGGCAACTTCGTCGAGAAACAATGTGCCGCCGTCGGCGTGTTGGAAAAAGCCGAGACGGTCTTGATCCGCGCCGGTAAAGCTGCCTTTTTTGTAGCCGAAAAATTCGCTTTCCATCAGGTTTTCAGGAATCGCGCCGCAGTTGACGGCAATAAACGGTTTGTCGGCGCGGTCGGACAGCTCGTGAATCGTGCGTGCCGCCTGCTCTTTACCGGTACCGGATTCGCCGGAAATATAAACGGGAACAAGGCTGCGTGCCAATCTGCGAATCAGGTGGCGTACTTCGACCATTTGCGGCGAAGTACCCAACAGGCGCGGCATATCGTCGTCGCCTTTCAGGATAGGCTCTTCTTGCAAAGCAGGATTGATATTGCCGGTTGAAAACCGCTCTTTTAAGGAATTGAGTCCTTCCGGAACAGTCAAAGGCCGGTTAAATTCGCTCTGTACGCTCTTAGGCGGCGTAACGATAGGTTTGACCGGCTGAGGTTCGGGTTTATACAGGGCGGCAGAAACAGGCGCAGGCTGCGATTTGACTTTTTCAGACGGCGTGGGTTCGGCAGTATTGTCTGAAACCGACACTGCCGATTTAACCAATGAACGCAACTGCGACAGCGTAATCGGTTTTTGCAGATAATCAAACGCCCCTGCTTTCAAGGCTTCAACGGCTTGGTCGGCATTGCCGAAAGCCGTAATCACGGCGACGGGCGTGTCGAGCATCAGTTCATCAATGTATTGGACAACCTCGAGGCCGGAGCCGTCGGGCATACGCATATCGGTCAACACCAGCGAATAATCGTTGTTGTCCAGCTTGTCTTTGGCTTCTTCAACACCAGCCGCAGTATCGACGCGCAGACCCATTTTCATCAGGGTCATTTCCATCAGGTCGCGGATGTCTGCCTCATCATCGACAACCAAAACCGGCTCTTGCAATTTATTCATCCTGCGCTTGCTCCTTCGGTAAAATCAATTCAAACCCGTTCATTTCAGGGTGATAATGCAGCTGCCCCATATTGGCGTGCGCCAACTCGCGTGCGACGTAAAGCCCCAAACCGGTGCCTTGTTTTTCGGTGGTGTAAAACGGCTCGAACAGATGATTTCGTACATCGGGCGGCACGCCTTTGCCGTTGTCCGCCACTACGATGGAAATATGCATCCTGCCGCTAGAGCGGATAAGAACGGTAATGGCGTTTTCGTCCTGACGGCTGTGTCGCCAAGCATTGTTACACAAGTTCCACATCACTTGCTGCAAATGCATGGGATCGACCAATACGGTCAGGTTGTTGCCGTCCATATTCATGCGCAGACAGCCGATGGCATCGGGATTGTTCAAGGTAAATTCCTGCTTGAACTCCAACCAGAATTTCATCAGATTAATCGGCTGGCGGCTGATGTTGTCTCGTTTGTTAAGCAGGGATACGTCTTCCAACATCTTGTCGATGCGTTGGATATTGCTATCGATGATGTTGTAGAGCTTGGCCTTGAGCGGGTCTACCTCATCACCCTCTTGCAACAAATCGCTGGCATGACGGATGGCGGACATCGGGTTGCGGATTTCGTGGGCAAGGTTGGCAGTCAACTGTCCGAGCGAAGTCAGCTTGGTGGACATGGCTTCCGCAGCCACTTCACGCAATGAGCGGACGTACAACATCAGCAGCTCGGTTTGCTCCTGAATCAGCGGAACGGCACGGACGTGCATGGCGTGTTGGAAAATATGGATATCGGTTTCAAAAGGTTTGTCGGGTTGGCGCTGCCAGCGGGCCACCAGTTCGCCGAACACGATTTCCTGCTGATCGATAATCAGGCTGGGAAAATAGATCTTTGCCTGTTTGTTAAACAGCCACACGCGCTGGGTTGCATCAATCACCACCACCGCTTCCTGTACGCGGTTTAAAACCAAATGGTTCAAGCCGCTGATACGGCGGTAGGCCAGTTGATGGCGGCTGGCGGACTCTGTGGCCTGTTCGAGATAACGGGCGGCAAACGAGGTCAGCATCGCCACCAGATAGCTGGCGCCGATCAGCATTAAAGAATTCGCCACTGATTTTGCGTCCCAATTAAACGAATCGAAACGCATACTGCCGTCTAAAAACAGGTTCAAAATAAACAGCATTGCCGTATAACCTGCGTACAGCATGGGGTAATGGCCATAACTGAGCAGACACGACGTGGCGACAAACGGCAAAACCAAAATCCCGAAACCGGAAGCCGTACCGCCGGAGATATACACCAAAACCATGATCATGGTAATGTCGACCACGGCGCTGGCGTTGGGCAGATCCAAGGATTGCCACTGCCAGCCCGGGCGGAGCACGGAAAGCATAATCAGGAAGAAATACAGCGTTATCCAGATATAAAACTCAACCGCCGGCAACGAAACGCCAATCAGATTGCCGCCCGTGTAGCTGCCGAAAGCGTGCAAAACCAATAGCGGCAAGACGATGGCTATTCGGGCGATGTTGATGACGCCGGGAATCCGCTCCCTCAGATTACCCAGCTCTTGAAGATTGGCTCTGTTCATAAGTGAACCTTTTTTATTTTCATGCAATGTCGTAGTAAATTTAATTTATTTGAATATATTGGTTTTTGCCTTAAGACAAACTTTTCAGACGGCCTGATATTTCCAATACCTTGCCTTTTTTACCGCGCTTGCCGTCAATATCGGCAATCCGCAGTTTTTCCTGATGCTCGGCGCCGCGCCGGCCGACCGATACAACGGTAAACTCAGGAGAGGTCGTTACCATAACGTGTTCCAAAGATGCACCCTCGGTCAGCGACATCAACTGCAAACCGCGCCCTTTGGGCATGACTTTGAGTTCGCCGATGGAAAACGCCAAGAGACGGTGGTCGCTGCTGGCCAGTACGATTTTGCAGTCGGGATTGATGAGCGAAGAAGCATAGACGGCAACCGGAGGCAGGACGGTTTCACTGCTGTCCACGGTCATCACCACTTTGCCCGCTTTCACACGTCCGACCATATCGCCCAGCTTGGTAATAAAGCCGTAGCCGCCGCTGCCTGAAAGCAAGTAATGCTGTTCGGGCTGGCCGGTGAGCATGGCGACGGGTTTCGCGCCGTTTTGCAGCTCGATTAAGGATGAAACCGGCACGCCGTCGCCGCGCCCGCCGGGGATTTCGGCGGCATCGAGCGTGTAGGTTCTGCCCAATGAATCGAGAATGACGACGGGCAAAACAGTGCGGCCTTCAAGGGTTTGCTTGAGGCGGTCGCCTTCTTTGAACGCGGTTTGGCTCAAATCGAGGTTGTGTCCGGCACGGCTGCGTATCCACCCTTTTTCCGACAAAATCAGCGTGA
>CAUSHT010000045.1:0-9828 GCA_963531275.1 uncultured Neisseria sp. | reverse complement strand
ATGCGTATTGGAGCAAACGCGTGGCTGTGGATAAGTCGGTCTCGCCTTTGCCTCCTCGTGCGCCGATATGGGCTTGGGAAAAATGGTTGACGGCAACGGTATTGACCATGTTGGCAGTGTGCTGCCTGCTGCCTTTGGCTGCTGTGTGGCTCAAGGCGGTATCGGCAGGCTCTTCGTGGGCAGTCTTGCTGGAAGCGCAAACCTGGGCGGCAGTGTGGAACACCGTCCGTTTCTCTGCGGCAGCCGTGGCGGCGGCGACGGTTTTGGGTGTGCTGTATGCGGCGGCGGCACGGCAAATGGCGTGGTTGCGCGCGCTGATGTTTTTGCCGTTTATGGTGTCGCCCGTGTGCATCGCGTTTGGCGTATTGTTGCTCTATCCGCAGTGGACGGCTTCGCTGTGGCTGCTGACGGCGACTTACGCGCTGTTGGCGTATCCATTTGTGGCCAAAGACGTATTGGCCGCGTGGGACGGTTTGCCCAAAGATTACACGGCAGCAGCGCGTACCATGGGCGCAAACGGTTTTCAGACGGCCTGTTATGTCACCGCGCCTTTATTGAAACCGGCTTTACGGCGCGGCCTGACTTTGGCTTCGGCGACCTGTATCGGCGAATTTGCGGCCACATTGTTCCTGTCGCGTCCCGAATGGCAGACGCTGACCACTTTGATTTACGATTATCTCGGTCGCGCCGGTGCGGACAATTCCGGACGGGCAATGGTGTTGACGGCAGTATTGACCGCTTTGGCTTTGACGGCGTTTTTGCTGGTGGACGAAGCGGAAGGGCAAAAGGCCGTCTGAACGTGGTCGGCTCAAATTCCCTTCACTTTCACTACACTATTGCCGCGCCTTGTATCGAAAATTGATTGAATCCGCTATATAATTTGTTTTTAACCGCACTCGACACAACCTATCATGACCGACTTAGAAACCAAACGCCTTGAAACCCAAGCCATGCTGGACAATGCCGACTTGCTGTTTGATCAAGAACAATGCCACGCGGCCTTGCAAAAAGTTGCCGACGACCTCACCTGCGACTTGGGCGACAAATACCCCCTGCTCCTGCCTGTAATGGGTGGCGCAGTGGTGTTTACGGGACAGCTGCTGCCGCTGTTGCGCTTTCCTTTGGACTTTGACTACGTCCACGTTTCCCGCTACGGCGACAAACTCGCAGGCGGTGCGTTCAACTGGAAACGCATGCCCGACCCCGAGCAAATCAAAGGCCGTCATGTAGTCGTTTTGGACGACATTCTGGACGAAGGTCACACCATGGCCGCCATTCAGGAAAAACTGTTGGAAATGGGCGCAGCAAGCTGCCGTGCGGCCGTATTTGCCAACAAACTGATCGACAAAGAAAAACCGACCAAAGCCGATTATGTCGGTTTGGACGTACCCAACCGCTACGTCTTCGGTTACGGTATGGACGCCGCCGGCTGTTGGCGCAACCTCGGCGAAATCTACGCCTTAAACAATAAATAAAACAAAGGCCGTCTGAAAAATCTTCAGACGACCTCAACCCCCATGCTAGGAACACATCATGATAGGTTTGTTAATCATTACACATGAAACCATAGGTGAAGCCTATCGCGGTTTGGCCGACCATTTCTTTCCCAACGGCTTCCCCGAAAATCTCCACATCCTCGGCGTACAGCCTAACGAAGATCAAAACGACATCATCAACAACGCCATCGCCGCATTGCAGGAATTTCCCGACAACCGCGGCGTGCTGATCATGACCGACATCTTCGGCGCCACCCCGTGCAACGCCGCACGCCGGCTGGTGCGCGAAAACAAATCCGCCATTCTGACCGGCCTCAATGCCCCGATGATGATTAAAGCCATCCAATACTCATCACAAGCCGAAAACCTCTCCGACTTCACCGAAACCGTCAAAGAAGCCGCCATCCGGGGCATTTTCGCCATTACATCCGCACCTGAAGACCTGGTGTGCAAAGAACACGGCTAAGGCCGTCTGAAAACATTCACTTTACGAACATTTAGGGGACATCCATGCTCAAACAAGAAATCGAAATCATCAACAAACTCGGCCTGCACGCGCGCGCCTCCAGCAAATTTACCCAAACCGCCTCCCAATTCCAAAGCGAAGTCTGGGTCACCAAAAACGGCAACCGCGTCAACGGCAAAAGCATCATGGGCCTGATGATGCTGGCCGCCGCCAAAGGCACCGTGATTGAGCTGGAAACAGAAGGCGCAGACGAAGCCGCCGCCATGCAGGCGTTGACCGACCTCATCAACGACTACTTCGGCGAGGGCGAATAATGAGCATCGTCCTACACGGTGTGGCCGCGGGCAAAGGCATTGCCATCGGCCACGCCCACCTCATCACGCGCGGCACAACAGAAGTCCCCCAATACGACATTGATCCCGACAAACTCGATGCCGAAGCTGCCCGTTTCGACAACGCCATCAAAGCCACGCGCAAAGAATTGGAACAACTGCGCGGCGCGATTCCCGAAAATGCCCCGACCGAATTGGGCGCGTTCATCTCCCTGCACCTAATGCTGCTGACCGACGTTACCCTCTCGCGCGAACCCATCGACATTTTGCGCGAGCAAAAAATCAACGCCGAATGGGCATTGAAACAGCAAAGCGACAAGCTCGCCGCCCAGTTCGACAGCATCGACGACGACTACCTGCGCGAACGCAAACAGGATATGCTCCAAGTCGTCCGCCGCATCCACAACAACCTTGTCGGTCAAAGCAACGAGATCAACCTCGCCGGCAACCTGTTTGACGACACCGTCCTCATCGCGCACGACCTCTCGCCTGCCGATACCGTATTGTTCAAAGAGCAGCACATTACCGCCTTCGTAACCGATGCCGGCGGCCCGACCAGCCACACCGCCATCTTAGGCCGCAGCCTCGACATCCCGTCCGTCATCGGCCTGCACAACGCCCGCAAACTCATTACCGAAAACGAAATCGTCATCGTCGACGGCATCAACGGCGTCCTCATCATCGATCCCGACGAAGTCGTCCTCAACGAATACCGCCGCCTCGCCCGCGAATACCGCAGCCACAAGCGCGAACTCAACAAAATCAAAAAAACCGCCGCCACCACGGCCGACGGCATCAACATTGAGTTGCTCGCCAACATCGAATCCGCCGAAGACATCAAAGCCCTGCACAACTTCGGCGCAGACGGCGTCGGCCTGTTCCGCAGCGAATTCCTCTACCTCAACCGCGACAACATGCCGACCGAAGACGAACAATACGAAGTCTATGCCGGCATCGTCAAAAAACTCAAAGGCAAAAACATCACCATCCGCACCGTCGATTTGGGCGTCGATAAAAATCCGCGCTGGTTCGGCCAAAACAGCACGCCCAACGGCAGCCTCAACCCCGCACTCGGCCTGACCGGCATCCGCCTGTGCCTCGCCGAGCCGGTCATGTTCCGCACCCAAATGCGCGCCATCCTCCGCGCCGCCGCCCACGGCCCCGTACGCATGATGTGGCCGATGATTACATCCATTTCCGAAGTGCGCCAATGCCTTATCCATCTGGACACGGCCCAACGCCAGCTGACCGAACGCGGCGAAACCTTCGGCCCGGTCAGCATCGGCTGCATGATTGAAATCCCGTCCGCCGCCATGACCGTCGGCAGCATCCTCAAGCTCGTCGACTTCGTTTCCATCGGCACCAACGACCTGATTCAATACCTCCTATCGGTCGACCGCGGCGACGACAGTGTCAGCCATCTCTACCAACCCGGCCACCCTGCCGTCCTCAAAACGCTGCAACACATCATCCGCACCGCAAACCGCATGGAAAAAGGTGTGTCCATCTGCGGCGAAATGGCCAGCGACACCGTCTTCACCCGACTGTTGCTCGGCATGGGCTTGCGCCGCTTCTCCATGAACCCCAACAACCTGCTTTCGGTTAAAAACATCATCCTGCACAGCCACACCGGCCATCTCGAAAACGATGCCGCCAAAATCCTGCGCTGCGAAGACCCGGAAAAAGCCGAAAAACTGATTAAAATCCTCAACCAAAGCGAACAGGCGGAATCACAGGCCGTCTGAACCTCCGGCAAGGGCGTGTTTCGATACACGCCCTTTTTATTCGTCCGCATTTTGGGTTTACACCCGATTCTCCCTCAAGCCCCCTTCTTCCCTATTTCGCTATTTCAAAACCCAATCTTTTTCACTTTTCCCCAATACTGCTTACAGGCCGTCTGAAAAATAGATGGCGCAAGTGAAATAAACGCTTTTATGCCTACACCAAAGGCCGTCTGAACCCCGATTACAAGGTTTCAGACGGCCTGCTGTATTCAACCGGATACCTTTTATTTTTTGCAATAAATGACCCTTTGCCTATTTCTTCCAGCTACTGCCCACTATGGCTTTAGGCACCCCATATCATTCCTTTTCACTAGGTCTTTAGCACACCCAAACACTATCACTTTGTTTTAATGATGCAACTTTTTATTCTGGAATATGTCTATTCTCATGTTTCACTTGAAAAAAGATTCAATACCTTGTAAATTTATAAAAGATAATAGTTATCATCATATTCTAAAGGAATAACTTATGAGATTTACGCAACTTTCTGCTTTGATTGCCGCTGCAGCTTTATCAATCGGCTCCGTATCCGCTTTTGCCAAACCGGTTCAGCTGACCGATACCATCGGCCGTAAGGTAACCGTCGACCTGCCTGCCAAACGCGTGGTTTTGGGCTTCTACTACCAAGACTACATGGCCATCGGCGGTAAAACCGCGCTGGACAACGTCGTCGGTTTCTCCAAAGCAGTTTGGGCCGACTGGGCGCCGCCAAGCTGGGCGGCATTCAGTAAAGCCGTGCCTAAACTGAATCAGCTGACCGACGTGGGCGAAGTGGAAGTCGGCACGTTCTCGATTGAGAAAGTATTGGCGCTGAAACCCGATTTGCTGGTTTTGGCCGAATGGCAATACAAGGCTTTGGGTTCCGATCTCGACCGCATCAACAAAGCCGGCATCCCCATCGTCGTGTTGGACTACAACGCGCAAACGGTCGCCAAACACGTTCAATCGACCAAACTCATCGGCACGCTGACCGGCCAGCAGCAAAAAGCCGACAAACTGGCGGCAGACTACAAACGCGTCGCCGACACCATCCAAGCGCGCGTACAAAAAGCCAACCTGCCCAAGCCTAAAGTGTATGTCGAGTTCGGCAACAAAGGCCCTGCCGAACACAGCGTTACCTTCGGCAAGAGCATGTGGGGTTCGATGGCGACGCTGGTCGGCGGCAACAATATCGCCGCTTCTTCGGTCGAGTTCTACGGCCCGATCAATCCTGAAAAAGTCCTCGCCGCCAAACCCGACGTCATCGTGATTACCGGCCGCGAAACCGAATTGAAGAAAAGCCCGGCCGCCATGGTGATGGGCTGGGGCATTCCGAAAGCGGAAGCGGAAAAACGCTTGGCAGGCTTTGCCAAACGCGCCGGCTGGGCCAACCTGCCTGCGATTAAAAACAACCGCCTCTACGCCGCCTACCACGCCAACTCACGCACGCTGTCCGACAGCGCATCAATTCAGTTTATGGCCAAAGCGATTTATCCGCAGTTGTTTAAGGATTTCAACCCTGAGAAGACCTATATGGACTTCTACCGCCAAAACCTGCCTGTTGTACCAAATGGTACGTTCTACCTCTATCCGAAAGGACAATAAGGTAGTTTAGATTTTCAGACGGCCTTTTAAATCGGAAGGCCGTCTGAAATTTTTGCGGAAGAAAAAGGCAAACCTGTTCTCCCCTTTCACAACACTCTTTTTTAAAGGTTTGAAACATGAATGATTCGGTTGTCGCCGAGATTGTGAAAAACCAGCGCAAGTTGGAAGGCAAGCGTTGGTTGATTGTGTTGATGTTTTTAGTCATCGCAGCGGTCAGTTTCCTATTCGACATCGCCACCGGCCCGGCGATGACGGACACGCTGCCCGTCGGCGAAGTGGTCAATGTTTTGCTGGGCAAACCCGAAGTCGATGAAATGAACCGCCTGATTGTGATGGATTTGCGCCTGCCGATTGCGGTGATGGCCTTGGTGGTCGGCGCGGCTTTAGGTGTCGGCGGTGCGGAAATTCAAACGCTCCTGAACAACCCGATGGCCAGCCCTTATACGCTGGGCTTGGCGGCGGCGGCGGGTTTGGGCGCGTCGATGGTGATTGCGTTCGGCGGTTTCGGGCTGCCTGAAACGGTCGCCGTTCCTATCGGTGCGTTTGTGATGACCATGCTGGCTTCGGGCATCTTGTTTTTGTTTGCCTCGGCGCGCCGCTTCAATTCGGCGATGCTGGTGCTGGTGGGGATTGCGCTGTTGTTTCTGTTTCAGTCGATTTTGTCGCTGATTCAGTTTATCGCCGCGCCTGAGATTTCGCAGCAGATTCTGTTTTGGCTGTTCGGCAGTTTGAACAAGGCAACTTGGGAAACAGTCATCGTTACGGCGGCGGTTACGGCGGTATGCGTGTTTCTGCTTTCGCGCGATGTGTGGAAGCTGACCGCGCTGCGCTTGGGCGAAGAACGCGCCGTCGGGCTGGGCATCAATCTGCAACTTTTGCGCCTGAAAACGCTGGTGTTGGTAGCGGTGATGACGGCAACGGCAATCAGTTTTGTCGGCGTCATCGGCTTTATCGGCTTGGTTGCCCCGCATGTGGCGCGGATTCTTTTGGGCGAAGACCAACGTTTCTTCCTGCCCGGCGCGATGCTGGCGGGGGCGGCGTTTTTGTCGGTCGCCAGCGTGTTGTCCAAGGTGATTATCCCGGGTGCGCTGTTTCCGGTGGGCATCGTTACGTCGTTTGTCGGCGTGCCGTTCTTCTTCTGGATTGTATTAACGAAACGATAGGCCGTCTGAAATGTTGAAACTTGAAAATGTCCATATCCGGCGCGGCGATTATGTGGTCGCCGACAGTATCGATTTGACGCTGGAACAAGGCAAAGTCTATTCTGTGCTCGGTCCGAACGGCACGGGCAAATCCTCACTGATGAAAACGATTTTCGGCGAAGTCGCGCACAAAGGCACCATCCGCTACGGCGACGAAGTGTTGAGCAAAATCCACCTGCAAAGCTGGCGCAAACGCATAGGCTATATGCCGCAGGACACCGCCGCCGAAGCCTCGCTGACCGCGTTGGAAGTCGTGTTGCTCGGCCGCATGGACGCGCTGCACATGCACGTCGGCGACGAACTGCTGCACGAAGCCGCAAGTATCATGGCGGAGCTGGGCATCGGCCATCTGGCACACCGCGACGTCATGCGGCTTTCCGGCGGACAGCGGCAGCTCGTCATGTTTGCCCAAGTCATGCTGCGCCGCCCCGAAATCCTGATGCTGGACGAACCGGTCAGCGCGCTGGATATGCACCACCAGTTGAACCTCTTGGAGCGCGTGGTGCAATACACGCACGAACACAATCTGGTTACGTTGATGGTGTTACATGATTTGAGCCTCGCCGCACAGTTTTCAGACGGCGTGATTCTGCTCGGCGAAGGCAAAGTACAGGCGCAGGGCGCGCCGCAGGACGTGTTGCAGGCGGACATGATCGGCAGGCTGTACAAAGTGGACATCGAACTTTTATACGACAGCAAAGGCCTGCCCGTTATCCGTCCGATGCGGCAGAGTGCGTAATTTGACCGCTCCTGCAAATGTCGGATTTGAGCATCCGGCCTGCAAACTCCCTGCAACTTATCCCCTCTCCCGCGGGAGAGGGTTAGGGAGAGGGCTTGCTTCTCCGACTCATCAGCCCGACCCATATTTTTTATCCTTAGAAAGGACTCCCTCCATGAAAAAATCACTCTTCCTCCTGATGCTGACCGCTTCCCTCGGCGCATACGCCGCCAACCACGAAATCAAAATGCTCGACAACGGCAAAGACGGCAGCATGGTGTTCGAACCCGGCTACGTCAACGCCAAAGTCGGCGATACTGTTACCTTCAAAGCTACTAACAGCGGCCACTGGGTGCAAAGCAAAGCCCTGCCTGACGGCGTTGCCGACTTCCTCTCTGAAGACGGCAAAGACTTCACGCTCAAGCTCGACAAAGAAGGCGTGTATGTCTATACCTGCCCGCCGCACCGCATGATGAACATGAGCGGCGTGATTCAGGTCGGCAAACCGGTGAACAAAGCCAAAGCACAAGCCGTTGTCGATGAAATGGAAAACCGCGCCATGCAAAGCAAAGGCCGTCTGAAAAAATATATGGCGCAAGTGAAGTAAACGCGTTTATGCCTGCATTAAAGGCCGTCTGAAACCTTTCAGACGGCCTGTTTCCTTTGCGTAAAACACGCATCAAAGCTATATCTTCCGTTTCAGTTTCCGATAAAATAGGCCTATTCCGACACAAGACCCGTAAGCATGATACGCCGCCTTTACGCCACGCTGTGGCACCTCGCCCCCGTCCTGATCCGCCGCCACCTGCGCCGCCGCGCCCTCAAATCCCCAGCCTATCTCGAGCATTGGGACGAGCGTTTCGGGCAGGCGTATCCCAATCCCGTACAACGCCCGATTTGGATACACGCCGTATCGGTCGGCGAAACGCGTGCGGCCGAACCCTTAGTTCAGGCATTGCGCCGCCATTTTCCCGACTCGCCGTTTCTGATTACCCAAATGACGCCGACTGGCCGCGCCACCGCGCAATCCCTGTTCCCCGATGCGCAATGCCGTTACCTGCCCTACGACAAATCAGAATGGGTCGCCCGATTTTTAGCCGAACACCGCCCCATCTGCGGCATTTTGATGGAAACTGAAATCTGGCCCAACCTGATGCACGGCTGCAAAGAAGCAGGTATTCCCCTCTTTTTGGCCAACGCGCGCCTCTCCGAAAAATCCCAACGCGGCTACCTCAAAATCCGCAAGCTGGTCGAGCCTGCCATGCAGACCCTCTCCGGCTGCTTTGCCCAAACCGCCGCCGATGCCGAACGCCTGCACCTCATCGGCGCATCCAACGTCCACGTCTGCGGCAACACCAAATACGACATCGCGCCCCCCGACGACTCGCGCCCGCTTGCCGTCGCCTTTAAAGAACGCATCGGCACACGCCCCGTCGTCGTCTGCGCCAGCACGCGCGTGTACAAAGGCACAGACGAAGCCGAGCTGCTCCTCAAAGCATGGCAGAGCTACCGCGGCAATGCCTTGCTGGTCATCGTACCGCGCCACCCTGAAAACTTTCAGACGGCCTACGATACCGCCAAATCGCTTGGTTATACCGTGCAAAAACGCAGCGACGGAGAACCCGTTTCCCCCGATACACAGGTTTGGATAGGCGACAGTATGGGCGAACTTGCCGCCTACTATCTCAGCGCAGACATTGCCTTCGTCGGCGGCAGCCTCGTTGATGCCGGCTGCCAAAACATCATCGAACCCATCTCCTGCCGCGTCCCCACCCTCTTCGGCTACTCCAACTACAACTTCGCCCAAGCCTGCAAAGGCGCAGTCGAAGCCAAAGCCGCCGTCCGCGTCGAAACCGCCGAAGCCTGGTACAGAACCACGCGCCAATACCTCGACGACGAAACGCTGCGCCAACAGCTGATCAGCCACACCGAACAATTCATTTCGCAACACCAAGGCGCCAGTGCCAAAATTGCCAAAGCGATTGCAGATTGTTTGAACCAGCGTTAAACAATAAAAAACCGCCCGTTCATGACAAACAGGCGGAAACTGAAAAACAGTTTTTTGTTTTCAGCCGTTTAATTGACTAAGAGCAGGAACAGGGTTAAGATAATCCTAACGACTGTCCGCAGTCTCAGCCATGAACGACCTTTCGGCTTGGTTCGTTTCATGTTGAAACTCTCCTTTCTAGGGAGGTTCAAATAAAACAGCCCCACTGCCATGGGGCTGTTTCACTACCTAGCCCCGC
>CAUSHT010000044.1:0-9985 GCA_963531275.1 uncultured Neisseria sp. | reverse complement strand
AAATGGGCTTGGATGCAACCAACAAATGGCCGGGCGAAACCGACCGCGAATGGGGGCGTGTGATTAAAAAAGACCCTGCCGTTACGGCTAAAATCGATGAGATTTGGGAGCGTTTGGGTTTGTAGATGTCAGATTTATTGGAATTTCTACTTCAAATATTGATGGAAATGATTGGGTCTATGTTTGAGGGTACGGTAGAAATATTGAGGCTCGATTGGAGAAAAAGAAAACTCTCCAAAAAAGGCTATGTTGGCGATATGGTTTGCCATCATTGTTGCACTGATTGTGTATATGGTCATTCCTCAGTAAACATCTTTATCTGACAATGTATCTGTTAAAAGGCCGTCTGAAACTTTTTGGGTTTCAGACGGCCTTTGACTTGAAAACTTATCGTGGTTTGAGCCACTTCCATTGTTCTTGTATGGTTTCTTGCAGGGCTTTTTGTTTTTCTGCAGGCGTGTTCATGCCATTGGTCAAGCGGCTGTAGTCGAGGGTAATGGAGGGGTTTTGTACGGTTCCGCCGATTTTTAGGGGAATCGGTTTGTTTTTAGGTTGCAGTACGTTGCTGATAAGCAGGTTTTCCGATAGCTTTTGGGTATTCAAATCGGTATAGCCGCTGCTGACAACGTGCAGGCTGTCGGAAAACAGTTCGGTGTTGATATGATGGCTGATGCCTTTCTCGATTTCGCTATTGAGGGTGAAATGATGGAAAGGGGTTTTGAGGTTGCTGTTGTCGATTTTTTCCGAAGAGATGCCGTTTTTCAGAATGCTGTCCATATCAATACCGTGCCATGCGCCGTTGGTAATATCGAGGAGCAGGCTGCCGTTTAGGGCTTGTATCATTTGGGCGCGGTTGTTACCGGTGGTTTTAATGTCGATAACGGCGTCGCCGCTGCCGCTGAAGCTGTGAAAACCGAACAGGTCTTGTAGTAACGGCTGAATTTGTATGCCTTTTGCGTTTTGCTGAAGGTGGTAGGAGACAGGTTGGGTCGCCGCAATACTCAGGCCGCCCTCGGTTTTGCCGCCATAAAGTCCGGCTTTGAAACGGTGCAGGGCGATATGTTCTTTATCGGCGGTGAGCAGGGATTCGATGTTTTCTAATTGCAGTCCGGCAGTTTGAATGCTGCCGATTCGGAGGTTGGCCTCAATGTCGGGCAACCAGGATTTGGCCAGCAGGGAAGGAAGATTCAGTGATGGCTGGGTTTTCAGATCTTCCAAATAAGGGGTCAGATTGAGTTTTTGTAAGGCGATACCGGCGTCAAGGTGCGGACGAGGTTGGGCATCGCGTTGGTATTTAAAGACCAAGGCAAGGGCTTGTCTGTCAAATGCGCCTTTCAGACGGCCTTCCCATGTATTGAGGCTGAAATTGGCCTGTCCTTCAAGGGTGCTGATAAATCGGGGGCGGGGAAGGCGGTTGATGGTATCTTGCAGGGTGCTGAAGTGCAGTTTGGACGCTTCGATGCCTTTGCCTTTTTGCCAAACCAACGGGCTGGAAAAGGTAAAGTTGGTTTGGAGGCGGTCGTCTTTATGGCTGCCTTTGAGTTCAAAATTGGCGGCAGTCAAGACGGTTGGATAGAGGTTGGCTTTGTCTAGTTTGAATGAACCGTCCCATTGGTTGTTTTCACTGCCGGCAGTCAATGCGCCGTTGAGTGTGTTGAGGTGCAAATAGCCATTTTTGAATTGTAAGAGGGGCGAACGTGCGTTGATATGCAAGTTCTGATAGTCGCTTTCGGCTTGCAGATTGAAGTCGCGGAAGAGAGCGGTTTGGTTTTGCCAATTAAGGCTGCCTGCGATTTGGGCATCCAGCTTGTTTTTGAGCAATACGGTTTGCAGGTTTAATTTGAGGGCGGGAACGCTCCAACCGGCATCATCTTGTACAAGATGGCCGACGCCTTGCCAACTGATGGGGTTACCTATGTTTTGCAGTGTGCCGCTGATATCGAATGGACGGCCGTCTGAATCGGCTCTGCGCAGGGAAAATTGCAGATCGTTTAAGGCAATATCCTGCTCTTTATTGTGATAGCGGATGCTGCCGCTATTGATGATGACGCGGTTGACCTGGAGGCTTTCTTTTGATGCATGGTTTTGTTGCAGGCAGGCAGGCAGGTGGTTCTTTGGGCCCAGCGTCAGAGACGGATTGGAAAGAATCCATTTTTCAAGAATGGGGGCGTCTGACCATAGGCTGCTCCAGCCAAAGCCCATTTTGGATTCGGCAATGTTCAGCGTCGGCGTATCTGGTTCGGAAGATGAAAGGCTGAGGTCTTTTAAAATAAGCGTAGGGCGCGGCAGCCATTTTCTGCTGATATTGGCGTTGTATTTGACTTGGCAGCCATGGGCGGAAAAGTTTTTCTGTATGAATGCGTCGATATTTTCTGTATTGAATATGCGGAACATTAAGGCACTCAATACCGCCGCGAGGCATAAAAGCACGGCAATGCTGAAAACCAGGGTTTTCAGCCAAAATTTTCCTGAGTGCAACATGGAATGAACAGACAATTCAGATTCTCGCTTTGATGGGAGCTTTAAGGAGTGATTGGAAGTTTAAGCCTTGCAGCTTAAGCGTGTGGAAGTATAACACAGAGCGTGGGCCTGTGTTTCAGACGGCATCGGTATGTTAATAAAAAACACCGCCCGAAGGCGGTGTTGATTTAAGCATAAATTATTTACGCAGACCCAGGCGGGTAATCAGTGTACGGTAAGTATCAGGCTGAGTACGACGCAGGTAAGACAACAGGCGACGACGTTGGCTAACCATTTTCAACAGGCCGCGACGGCTGTGGTGGTCTTTAGGGTTGGCTTTGAAGTGAGGAGTCAGGTCGTTGATGCGGAAAGTCAACAGAGCGACTTGTACTTCAGAAGAACCAGTATCGCCTTCTTTGCGTTGGAAATCTTTAACAATTTGTGCTTTTTGTTCTACGGTCAATGCCATGATGGATAACTCCGAAAATAAAAGAACCTTTTCAGGTTCGGACAAGTTTGCCAAGCCGAACGACCTAAGCAAACTCCTAAGTGCCTTTTTATAAAGACGGGCGGATTATGCCACAATTTGTCTTTGTGCGCCATATCTTTTCAGACGGCCAAAAAAAGCGGCGATACCTTTCAGTACCGCCAAAGCTGCTTTGGTGATAAAAACTAAACTTTATTTGCTTGCGCAACGGAAGCCCAAGTTATTTAAAACATATTTGGACTGCAGGCTGGTGCGGATGCCGTAGCGTAAGAATGCCGCATAGTTGGACGGATCGCTTGAACCCACGGATGCGCCGCTACAGAACATTTGCGTATTGGACGAGCCGGCAGAGAGTTGGCTGCTGTTGAAGTCTTCAGTCCATTCCCAAATCAGGCCGTGCATATCGTATACGCCCCAATAGTTGGGTTTGTTTTTACCGATGTCGTGCAGACCGTTGCGACCGCCGTCTGCATACCAGTCTAAGATGGTGCGGTTGTAGCCAGGCTCGGAAGAGCCGTCTTTTTGAGTGGCAGAAGCCAAGCCTGCAAATTCCCACTCGTCAATAGTCGGCAGGCGTTTACCTTTGGAAACGCAGTAAGCATTTGCGGCGAACCACGAAACATTGGTTACCGGATGTTTGAGTTCGCTGGCTTTAGGTGCAAAACTGTTGCTGCCGTTCTTTACCCAATGTTTCAGGTAAGCTTTTTCAGCATGTCTGGAACTGATTTTGCCTTTTTGCCATTGCGGATGTGTGTTCACAAATTCGGCAAACTCAGCATTAGTCACTGGATATTTGTCAAGCTGGAAGGGTTTGACTTTAATAAGGGAAGTTTCTTTTTTGAGATAGAGAGGACGGTAGCTGCCTCCTTCGATTTTTACCATTTCGGCAGCAAATGTATTGCCGCAGATTAAGGCACTGCCTAAGAGGAGGAGTCGTATGAGTTTCATGGTACGCCCTTATTATCGATTGAAACAGAAAATTTATTTTTCAGATAGCCTAATCATAACAAGGCCGTCTGAAAAATCAATCTGTCTGATTTGAACAGGAAGATTAATCGTGATGGAAGCCACTGCTGCTCTAAAGAGTAGGGCAGCAGTGGCTTGGCGTATTAAACCGAGAGATTATTTAGCGGCTTCAGAAGCACCAGACGCAGCTGCTGGAGCAGAAGCGGCAGCACCGGCAGGTTGGTAAACGGTGTCGCTCAGTTTTTTGGTCATGATTTCAGGGTTTTCATCACCCTCAACTTTCAATTGACCCAAAGCACCTTTGTTGAACGCACGGAAGATAGAGTGGTCAACCACAGTGTAGCTGCCTGGAACGTCGACTTTGAATTCGATCATGGCGGCACCACCGGCAGGAATCAGAGTACTTTGTACGTTTTCGTTAATCAGTTTACCACCTTCAACATATACTTTGTCGAAGATTTCGCCGATAACGTGGAAAGAAGATACCAAGTTAGGACCACCGTTACCAACGTACATACGAACAGTTTCACCAGTTTTAGCTTTCAGAGCGTTGTCGCCTGCGATAGAGCCTACGTGACCGTTGAATACAACGTATTCAGGTTGTTCAGCAATCGCTTTATCCATATCGAAAGGTTGCAGGCCTTGAGCACCTTTTTTACCTTTAGTATAGAAGTCACCTTGTACGATGTAGAACTCTTTGTCCACTTTAGGCAGACCTTCTTTAGGTTCAACCAAGATCAAGCCGTACATACCGTTGGCGATGTGCATACCTACAGGAGCAACGGCACAGTGGTAGATGTACAAACCAGCTTGCAGTGCTTTGAAGCTGAAGGTAGAGGTGTGGCCAGGAGCAGTAAAGCTAGCTTCTGCACCACCGCCTGGACCGGTTGCAGCGTGGAAGTCAACGTTATGAGGAACGGTAGAAGAAGGGTGGTTAGAGAATTCAACTTCAACAGTATCGCCTTCACGTACACGGATCATTTGACCTGGAACGTCGCCGTTGAATGTCCAGTAGTGGTACTCAACACCGTCTTCCATGGTCATGGTTTTTTCAACGGTTTCCATTTTAACGCGTACTTTAGCCGGATGATCGCGATCAGTTGGAGGTGGAACTTCCGGAGCGTGAGTTACGATGGCATCGATTACAGGCAGTTCTGAAGAAGGAGTTTCTGCAGCAGCTTGTGAGTCGGAAGCGGCAGGAGCTTCAGCAGAAGCGGTAGCAGCTGGAGTTTCAGCAGGTTTAGCAGCTTGCTCGCCGCATGCGGCCAGTGCAAATACAGAAGCGATAAGTGCGGCTAAGGTTTGGCGTTTCATGTTTAAAGTTTCCTTATAGTAAGAAAAGTAAGAATCCTGATAGGATGGTTTGAAATTTTGTATGATTATGTAGGCGCTTGTTTGGTCATATTTTGATGTAAATCAAATTATTCAGGGAATATGAATCTTTTAATCCCTAAATACTCCTTTAGAAGTATAAAAAAATACATCGAAAAGTTTATTTTTGTGTGAAAATGTTAGCGAAAACTTAACACAAAATACGATAAAGGAGGGTTTGTATAGGCAAATGGGAATCAATATCATATAAGTTAATGGTTTTAAAGGAATATTATTGACAAAATATTTCTTTACTTATTAAATCGTGATACAATCTTTAACATTCATATTTGATGAATTAATACCACCCAACCACTTTTTACCAAAATTAAGGAGTACTTAAAATGGGACAGTACAAGAAGCTTTGGTACTTGCTGTTTGCCGTACTGGCAGTATGCTTTACCATTCTTGGTTATATGGGTAGCGAGGTCTATAAAAAGGCTCCGCCATACCCTGAACAAGTCGTTTCTGCATCCGGCAAAGTCCTGATGACCAAAGACGATATTTTGGCAGGTCAATCTGCATGGCAAACTACCGGCGGTATGGAAGTCGGCTCTGTATTGGGTCACGGTGCATACCAAGCTCCGGACTGGACTGCCGACTGGCTGCACCGCGAGCTGGTTGCATGGTTGGATCTGACTGCGCAAGAAACTTACGGTAAAAAATTTGACGAAGTTTCTCCTGAGGAACAAGCTGTTCTGAAAACCCGTTTGGCTGACGAATACCGCAACCAAAGCCGTATTAAGGAAGACGGTTCTGTCGTTATCAGCGATACCCGCGTGAAAGCGATTGAAAGCATTCTGCCTTACTACCACGGCGTGTACAGCGACGATCCTAAGTTCCAAACCACTCGCGAACACTTTGCAATGAAAAACAACACATTGCCAAGCCAAGAAGCGCGTGAAAAACTGTTCAACTTCTTCTTCTGGACTTCTTGGTCTGCTTCGACCAACCGTCCTGACGAGAACTTCACTTACACCAACAACTGGCCGCACGAGCCTTTGATCAACAACGTACCGACTACTGAAAACTACATGTGGTCCTTCACCAGCGTGGTATTGTTGCTGATGGGTATCGGCTTGCTGATGTGGGGTTACTCTTTCTTGACCAAACACGAAGAGGTTGAAGTACCTACTGAGGATCCTATTTCCAAAGTACAACTGACTCCTTCTCAAAAAGCGTTGGGCAAATATGTATTCCTGACTGTTGCGCTGTTTGTCGTACAAGTACTGTTGGGTGGTTTGACCGCTCACTATACTGTTGAAGGTCAAGGCTTCTACGGTATCGATACCGCACTGGGCTTTGAAATGGCCGATTGGTTCCCATATGCATTGACTCGTACTTGGCACATCCAATCCGCTATTTTCTGGATTGCAACCGGCTTCCTGACAGCAGGTCTGTTCTTGGCTCCGATTGTGAACGGCGGTAAAGATCCTAAATTCCAACGTGCCGGTGTGAACTTCCTGTACATCGCCCTGTTCATCGTAGTCGGCGGTTCTTACGCAGGTAACTTCTTTGCTTTAACTCACATCATTCCACCTGAACTGAACTTCTGGTTCGGCCACCAAGGTTACGAATACTTGGATTTGGGTCGCTTCTGGCAACTTCTGCTGATGGTCGGCCTGCTGTTGTGGCTGTTCCTGATGCTGCGTTGTACTATCTCTGCCTTTAAAGAAAAAGGTACAGATAAAAACCTGTTGGCTATTTTCGTAGCTTCTATGGTCGGTGTGGGTGTGTTCTACGCTCCTGGCCTGTTCTACGGTGAGAAATCTCCAATCGCTGTGATGGAATACTGGCGTTGGTGGGTGGTTCACCTGTGGGTAGAAGGCTTCTTCGAAGTGTTCGCTACTGCCGCCTTCGCATTCATCTTCTACAACATGGGCTTTGTCCGCCGTAGTACTGCTACTGCTTCTACTCTGGCAGCTGCTGCAATCTTCATGTTGGGTGGTATTCCAGGTACATTGCACCACTTGTACTTCTCCGGCTCTACCTCTGCTTCTATGGCAATCGGTGCATGTTTCTCCGCTTTGGAAGTTGTACCTTTGGTTCTGCTGGGTCGAGAAGCTTACGAACACTGGTCTTACCAACACCTGTCCGACTGGGCAAAACGTCTGCGTTGGCCTCTGATGTGCTTCGTAGCAGTTGCCTTCTGGAACATGATCGGTGCCGGCGTATTCGGCTTCTTGATTAACCCGCCGATTTCCCTGTTCTACATCCAAGGTCTGAACACTACTGCAGTTCACGCTCACGCGGCTCTGTTTGGTGTGTATGGTTTCTTGGCTCTGGGCTTCGTATTGCTGGTTGCACGCTACCTGAAACCTAATGTTCAATTTGACGATAAACTGATGACTTGGGGTTTCTGGCTGCTGAACGGCGGTCTGGTGGGTATGATTGCCATCAGCCTGTTGCCGGTCGGCGTGATTCAAGCTTACGCTTCTATCACTCATGGTCTGTGGTATGCACGTAGCGAAGAGTTCCTGCAAATGGAAATCCTGGATACCCTGCGTTGGGTTCGTACCGCTGCTGACTTGATCTTCATCGGTGGTGCTGTCTGCGTTGCTATCCAAGCTACCAAAATCGTATTCAGCCGCGATAAATAATCTTAAGCTGAATTAAATCGAAGGCCGTCTGAAAAGTTTTCAGACGGCCTTTCTGTTATAATTTCAACATTCTTAAATTGATAAGACAAAACATTATGTTCAACCAAGCTGCTCAAGAGCTGACCACTGTTCGCGATTTATTGCGTTTTGCCGTCAGCCGTTTTAATGATGCCGGATTGTTTTTCGGACACGGAAGTGATAATGCCCATGACGAGGCAGCCTATCTGATTTTGCACACTTTGAACCTGCCTTTGGATACGTTGGAGCCTTATTTGGATGCCAAATTGTTGCAAAGTGAGAAGGAAGAAGTATTGTCCATTATTGAACGCCGCGCAGTTGAGCATATTCCTGCCGCGTATCTGACGCATCAGGCATGGCAGGGCGAGTTTGATTTTTATGTCGATGAGCGCGTTATTGTGCCTCGTTCTTTTATTTATGAATTGCTTGGCGACGGTATCCGTCCTTGGATTGAACACGATGAGTTGGTGCATCGAGCTTTGGATTTGTGTACCGGTAGCGGCTGTTTGGCTATTCAAATGGCGCACCACTATCCCGATGCACAAATCGATGCCGTTGATTTAAGCCTGGATGCGCTGGAAGTGGCCGCCATCAATATCGAAGATTATGGCTTGGAAGACCGCATCAGCTTGGTGCATACCGATTTGTTTGAAGGTCTAGATGAAACATACGACTTGATTGTTTCCAATCCGCCTTATGTCGATGCGGAATCTGTGGAAGCGTTGCCTGATGAATACCTGCATGAGCCGGAATTGGCTTTGGGTAGTGGCGAAGATGGTTTGGACGCTACGCGTCAAATTATTCTGCAAGCGGCGAAATATTTGAATCCGAAAGGTGTATTGCTGGTTGAAATCGGCCACAACCGTGAAGTATTGGAGGCTGCTTATCCTGAATTACCGTTTACTTGGTTGGAAACCAGCGGTGGCGATGGGTTTGTATTCTTGTTGACCCGCGAGCAATTATTGGGTGAAGAGTAGTTTATTTTGATATAAATAGAACAAAGGCCGTCTGAAAAAGTTTCAGACGGCCTTTGTTCTAAAAAATTTTTAATATTTTAAGAAAATACAAATGCCTATGGTATGCTGAATATGAAATCCAAGCAGGCTTTGAAACTATGGCTTATAATATTTGTCATGGTTTCTAATGTCAGTGGATTTTTATTACTGACTTTTTGTAGAACATATACTGCCAAACTCCATATTATGAATAATTATTTAAAATCAGGCCTGTTGGCTGCTGCCTTGTTCAGCATGCCCGTTGCCGCCTTTGCCCAGCAACATACCGTTTATTTCAATCAAAACGGTAAATTGACGGCGACCATGCCTTCGGTTGCTTATGTCCGCCAATACAAGATTGAGGCAGGCAAGGCGCAGGTGCAGGATTTTTACTATCCATCGATGAAAAAATATTCTGATCCTTATGAAGTACCTGCCGGTCAGATTAAGGTTTTTGTGCCGGCGTTGGATAACGGTACGCTAACCCTGTGGCATTTCAACGGTCAGAAAAAGATGGTTGGCAGCTATCGCAACGGCAAACCGCATGGCGAATGGGTGAACTGGTATCCAAACGGCAAAAAATCTGCGGTAATGCCTTATCAAAATGGTCTGAGTGAAGGCGTGGGTTCCCGCTATTACCGAAATGGTGTGAAAGAAAGTGAAATCCAATTTAAGCACGATAAAGCCAATGGTCATTGGAAACAATGGTATTCAGACGGCAGCCCGAAAACCGAAATGATGATGAGCAATGATAAACCGACGGAAATTATCAGTTGGGATGAAAATGGCCGCATCGTGTCTGAATTGAGTATTCGCAACGGTAAACGCAGCGGCATTATTTTGGATTGGTATGATGATGGTGCGAAGAAATCCGAGTTGGTTTATAAAGACGACCAGTTGGTGAAAAAAACTTTTTGGGATACAGACGGATACGTTCTCGAATGATTTTGACAATAAAAAACCGCAGGCTGATTAGCTTGCGGTTTTTTATATTACATACAGCCTTTGTTTTGGCATAGGGTAAATAACGGCGCGCCGCTTTCACGGATTTTTTTGCCGCCGTCCAAGTCGGTAAATTCCAAAATGGC
>CAUSHT010000043.1:0-10170 GCA_963531275.1 uncultured Neisseria sp. | reverse complement strand
CCTTACATTTTTCTATCTGATTTCATATTCATTTTACGATGCGGCCTAACCGTTACACTCAATGGCAGATGATCTGACAAATGCTGCCAGTCTTTACTGTTGTGGATTTCAGAATCGATGACATCAAGATTGCGCGTGTAAATGCGGTCGAGGCTGAGGATGGGTAGGCGCGAAGGGAAGGTTTTGGGGCGTTTGCCTGTATTATCGACAAATACTTCGTTCAAATCTAATGCCCTGCCCAGCTCACGCGCTGATTTCTGCCGCCAGTCATTAAAATCGCCGGCGATAATCAACGGGCTTTCCGGACGAATGTATCGGCCAACGTAGTCGCTGATGGCGCGGTATTGTTTGAGGCGGTCCGGCTCACGCAAGTTGAGGTGGACACACAAACACACCAGCGGATCTTCCCAACCTTCAGGCACGACTTCGCAATGCAACAGGCCGCGTTGTTCGAGTTTGTTGACGCTGATGTTGAGGTTGTTTTCCGTTTTCAGCGGCAGGCGGCTGAGAATGGCGTTGCCGTGGTGGCGTTTCGGATAGACGGCATTTTTGCCGTAGCTGCGGTGATAATCGAGGCTGTCGCCGATGATGTCGTAATGTGGCGCATCGGGGAAGTCGGTACGGCGGCTTCTGTTGAGATGTTGTCCTTGGACTTCTTGTAAAAACAAAACGTCCGAACCCAATGCACCCAACGCGTCAGCCATGCGGTTGACCTGCACTTTGCGGTTGAGCGCAGACATGCCTTTGTGCATATTGTAGGAAGTAATAGTAACTGGACGGGGAGACATGATGTGTGATGAAGCGGTTTATTTGTTTCAGTATAACACCGGAGCATGTGGTTTTACGGCAATTTTGGTTATACTTGTTTAAAGAATAAAACGGCGTTTTGACAGGGAATTTCCCAATCAAAACGCCTTCTGTTTTTCAGACGGCCTTGCGTCCGAATCAGTTGTTGATTACTTCAACATTGGTTTCAAAAGTAACGGTATGTTGGTATTTAGATGCGGTTTTGCGTTGCGGATAAGGATATTTGGAAACGCTTTTCACTGCGCGTTCGTCCATTTCAGGATTGCCGCTGGATTGAATGATATTCACGCGGTCAACATTGCCGGCAGGAGTTGTGAAGACATCCATCAAAACGGTTTTAACGCTGCCGTTTTGCGCTTTCATGGCTTCCAGGGTTTCGGTATCGGCTGCTTGTGCGGTACCGAATACAGCGGCAAACAACAGGGCTGAGGCGAGGAGTTTAGTCGTTTTCATGTTTTAGTCCTTATTAGGGTTGTGGTTAGGTTAAATATTTCAGACGGCCTGATTCATCGTTATTTGAAATTCAAAATCGGCCAACCTTTTGCTTTGGCTTCTTTTTCCAGCTCGGCATCCGGATTGACGGCGACAGGTTCGTCCACGATACGCAGCAACGGCAAATCGTTTTTGGAGTCGCTGTAAAAATAAACCTTGCCGTAGCTTTCAAAGGTCTCACCACGCTCGGTAAGCCATTGGTTCAATCGGGTAATTTTGCCTTCTTTCAGGCTGGGTGTACCGACATAGTTGCCGGTATATCGGCCGTCTTCGCCGGTTTCAAGTTGTGTACCGATAATGTTGTGAATACCGAAAAGATGGCAGATAGGGGTAATGATAAATTCGTTGGTCGAAGAAATAACCAACATTTCGTCGCCCGCCATTTGATGGCTTTGCACCAACATACGCTGCATCGGAGAAATATGCGGAACAATATATTCGGCCATAAACTCGCGATGAAACTCAGCCAATTCTTCCTTGCTGAAACGGGCTAAAGGCGCGAGATGGAATTTGAGGAAGGCATCAATATCAAGACAACCGTTTTGATAGTCTTGGTAGAACTTTTCATTTTGCGCCTCGGTTTCAGCCGCATCGACTATGCCTTTTTTAATCAGGTATTGCGGCCAGGAGTGATCCGAATCGGTATTGATTAAGGTATTGTCGAGGTCGAAAATGGCAAGGTTTTTCATTGGGTTTCCTGTTGTTTTAAAAGCTGGCGCAAAAGCGGCAAAGTAATGCGCTTGCCCATCATAACTGCATAGTTGTCGAGGGTATCGAGCATTTGCATCAGGCTGTCCATATCACGCCGCCAATGGTTCAGCAGGTATTCGAAGATTTCCGGATCGATGGTTACCTGACGGGCGGCCGCCATACTGACAAGCGCATCGATTTTTTCCCGGTCAGTCAACGGTTTGACTTCGTAAACCAAGCAATACGCCATGCGTGTGCGCAAGTCTTCGCGGATAACGAGTTGCTGCGGCGTATATTCGGAACTCAAAAGCAAAAAGCCTTTGCCGCTGTTGCGGAAGCGGTTGAAGATGGCAAACAGTAAAGCCTGTTCTTCATTGTTAAGCTTTTCGATTTGGTCAATGGCGAGATATTCCGCATCCAACGCGGCTTCTGTCAGCGGCGAAGCGGCGGCATCAATATAGAGGGCATTTCGTCCGGCATCGAGCGCCTGTGCGACCCATGCCTGCAAAAGATGACTTTTGCCTGCGCCCTCTTCGCCCCAAACATAGATAAATTGCCCATGTTTGTGCTGCAACACATACACCAGCTCGGCATTTTCTGTTCCCAGAAATTTGTCGAAGCCGGGATAATCATGGCTGGCAAAATCGAAGATGAGCTGGTTCACAAAGGCGCACCGGTTAGGTTGAAATCGGCTTTATTTTACGTTGTTTTGCCGTCCACCATCAAGGATAAAGGCCGTCTGAAGCCTATACCTGCAACATATCTGCACTTCTAAACATATCTTGACCCGCTTACGGCATTGGTTTTATTCCGCTTTGGTTTTACAATGTCGAACTTCTCGCCGAAACATTTGTCTGTTCTTTTTCAGACGGCCTTTTTATTTGGGGAACCCTAGTGATTTCTACCCTTATTGATTTCATCCTCCATATCGACCAACACCTTGTCCACCTCTCCGCCCAATACGGCCCGTGGATTTACGCGATTTTGTTTGTTGTGATTTTCTGCGAAACCGGTTTGGTCGTAACGCCATTTTTGCCCGGCGACTCGCTGCTGTTTGCAGCCGGCGGCATTGCGGCCATCGGCGGCATGAACATCCACGTCATGGTATTGCTGCTCTTAGCGGCCGCCATTTTAGGCGATGCGGCCAACTTTATGATTGGCAAGTATTTTGGACAAAAACTGTTTGCCAATCCGGATTCTAAAATTTTCCGCCGTTCGTATTTGGAAAAAACCCATGCGTTCTATGAAAAACACGGCGGCAAAACCATCATCATTGCGCGCTTTGTGCCGATTGTGCGGACGTTTGCGCCATTTGTAGCAGGCATGGGCGATATGCACTACGGGACATTTATCCGTTACAACATTATCGGCGCAGTGTTGTGGGTATTGTTGTTTTCCTATGCAGGCTACTTCTTCGCCAATATCCCCGTCGTCAAAAACAATCTGGGCTTAGTCATGGCGGCAATCATCGTGATTTCGATTTTACCTGCGGTAGTCGAAATTATCCGTGCCAAACTTAACGCCAAAAAATAACAATCAATCGAAAAGTTTGAAAGTTTAAACACATCAAGGAATTGTCATGCCGTTGCTGTCTATTGAATTTGCGGTATTCTTTATCGTATTTTTGCCCTTGTACTGGGCATTTGCACGTTTGCCGCAAGTTCAAAACGTTTTACTTTTGGTTGCCGGACTGGGCTGGCTTTACCGTATCGACCCCATTTTTGCCGCGCTGATTTTAGTTTACTCGTCTGTGGTTTACCTGATCAGCGTGCTGATGTTTTCTGAAAACGAGAATATCCGCAAATTTTGGCTGGGTTGCGGTATTTCAGCGGCATTGACTGTTTTGTGTTTCTTCAAATATTTCGACTTTTTCCGCCCGATTATTCAGCAATATACAGGGCAAAGCGCCGTCATCGACATCCTTTTGCCCTTGGGCTTATCTTATTACACTTTCCAATCGCTGGCTTACTTGGTGTATTGCTACCGCGAGCCTAAAGGAGACCGTTTTGAATGGCACGAGCTCCTACTGCATCTGAGCTTCTTCCCCACCATCACATCCGGCCCGATTATCCGTGCGGCCGCTTTTAAAAGCATAGACGGCGAACAAGCAGGTGCATTGGCGCAAATCCGCACCAAACAGGCACGCCAACTGATTTACCCGGCGTTGGCGGTCGGCCTGATTGTGTTGGGCATTGCCAAAAAATGGTGGCTTGCCGGCGTATTGGCGGAAGGCTGGGTATCGCCTGTTTTTGAAAATCCGGCTCAGTTCGACGGCTGGGGCGTGTTGTCTGCGATTTATGGCTACACCTTCCAACTCTTTTTCGACTTTTCCGGTTACTCGGATTTGGTCATCGGCTTGGCCATGCTGCTCGGCTTCCAGCTGCCGAAAAACTTTGCCGCGCCGCTTCGCGCCATCAACATCCGCGACTTTTGGGACAGATGGCACATCAGCCTGTCCACTTGGATTCGCGACTATATCTATATTCCTTTGGGCGGCAGCAAAAAAGGCTTCGGACGCACCCAGTTCAATCTGATGATTGCCATGTTACTTTCCGGCATTTGGCATGGCTACGGCTGGAGCTTTTTGATTTGGGGTGCGCTGCATGGTGCGGCTTTGGTATTCCTTAACTGCGGCGACAAAATCGTCGGCCGTAATGCCTTAGGCCGTCTGAAAATCGGCAAACCGCTTGCCTGGCTGTTTACCTTCCATTTCGTTTGTTTCGCTTTTGTCGTGTTCAACAGCGCAACGCTTGCCGATACGGAAATGCTGTTCAGCGCCTTATTTGCTAATGACAAAGGTTGGAACGCACCTCTGCCGACCGACCTCATGTTGCTGGGTGCATTTGCACTGATGCTTTTGCTGTACCCGTATTTGCTTCGCTTATTTGAAGCATCGGTAAAAGGCTTGGACAAATTGCCTGCATGGCTGTGGTTTATCCCCATCACACTTATCCTCGCCCTGATTATCGTTTTCGCCCCGTCCGGCATTCCCGGCTTTATTTACGCCAACTTCTAAGGAGCAGAACATGAAACGCTTTATCTCCCTGTTTGTTTCTATTCTGCTCAGTGCGGTTGCGCTGACGTGGTTTTCCCAAAACTCCATCAATGCCTATTGGCAGCAGACCTATCATGAAAGCAGTCCGCTTGAGCCTTTATCCGAATACGCTTGGTGGCGTATCGGTGCAGATTGGCAACAAAAAGCCTACGAATTTTCAGACGGCCTGAAAGCTTCACTAGAAACAGAAGACGCTTTGGTTTCGGAAGACTCTGGCATTGAAACAACAGGGCCGTCTGAAAATACGGAAAACATTGAAACATCGGACAATCAAAAAGGCTCTGCTGCTTCCGATGCGGCTAACAATACGGATACCGCCGCCAGCGAGCCAGGCAATCAAGCTGAACAGTCGGCAACGCAGGTCGTGTTGAAAAAAGGCAACAAAGTCTTCTTTGCCGGCGACTCGCTGATGCAGGGCGTTGCACCTTTCGTACAAAAACACCTCAAGCAAGAATATGGCGTACAATCGGTCAACCTCAGCAAACAAAGCACCGGTTTGTCCTACCCCAATTTCTTCGACTGGCCGAAAACCATCGAACAAACTTTGCAAAAAGAACCCGACATCCGCGTTTTAGTTGTATTCTTAGGCCCTAACGACCCTTGGGATTTCCCAATGGGTAAAAAATACCTGAAATTCGCCTCCCCCGAATGGGAGGCAGAATACCTCAACCGCGTCCGCCGTATTCTTGATGCAGCCTCCGCACATGATGTCCAAGTCATTTGGCTGGGCATTCCTTACATGAAAAAAGCCAAGCTCAACGAACAGATGCGCTACCTCGACAAAATCCTGTCGGGTACGGTGTCACCTCAAGCCATCTGGCTGCCGACCGACAAACTGTTGAGCAACGGCGCAGAAGAATATGCCGACTCTGTCAAAGTAGATGGAAAAATCATCCGTTATCGCAGCAAGGACGGCATTCACTTTTCCGCAGAAGGCCAAAAACTACTAGCCGAAAAAATTATGGAAAAAATTAATTTTACACACGATACACAACCATGAAATTGAATAAAACCTTACTCCTCACGCTTCTTGCACTCCCTATGACCGCCTGCGCTGCCGATGATGGCCTATTAAGCAACTACGGCTCCAACCGCCCTGCCTGGCTGAACAAACTGCAACAGCTCAACAATACTTCAGACGGCAAATTCCGCATTATCCAAGTCGGCGACTCACACACCGCCGGCGACTATTTCACCGACCGCCTACGTCGCCGTTTGCAACAAAAATGGGGCAACGGCGGCATCGGTTGGGTTTATCCCAACACCGTCAAAGGCCAGCGCATGGCTACCGTCCGTTACAGCGGCAGCGGTTGGAACACCATCAGCAGCCGCAAATCACACAGCGATTTTTCTTTCGGCGGGATTGAAGCACGCGCCGATGGCGGCAGCGTTACATTAAGCGCAGCCGACGGCAGCATGGATATGCAACAAATCTCCATTTTCGGCAAGCCCGTTTGGTCCGAGCAAACCCTGACCGTCAACGGCCGCGAAATCCCTGCCACACAAAACGGTTGGCAACTGCTGCGTACCAATGCCTCCCTGCCGATGACCCTCAGCAGCAGCATGCCTTGGCAAATCGGTTTCATTAATATCGAACGTCCCGGACGCGGCGTAACCGTTTCTGCCATGGGCATCAACGGCGCGCAGTTATCCCAATGGTCAAAATGGCGGCCGGGTATGTGGGAAGATTTGGCACAAACCAAAGCCGATTTAATCATCCTTGCCTACGGTACCAACGAAGCCTTTTCCGGCAACCTCGATATTTCCTCTACCGAGCGGACATGGCGCAATTACATCCGTCAAATCAAAAACACCCTGCCTAACGCAGGTATCCTGATCCTCGGCGCTCCGGAATCTTTAAAAACCGCCTACGGCAGCTGCGGCAACCGTCCTGTCTTGCTCAGCGAAGTACAACAAATGCAGCAACGTGTTGCCCGTGACGAAAAAATCATGTTTTGGTCTTGGCAGGATGCGATGGGCGGAGCATGCAGTATGAAAAACTGGATGGCTCAAGGCTTGGCAGCCAAAGACGGCGTTCACTTCTCTGCACAAGGTTATGAAACTGCAGCTGATAAGCTTGCCGACAGCCTGATCCGCTTTGCCCAATAAATTGGCAAAAGCCTAAGTGCTTTTCATTAACAGCACACAAAAGGCCGTCTGAAATTAATATTTCAGACGGCCTTTTGTTTATCGCTTATTCAGCAAACTGCTTAATATTTAAGCCAACATATTGCTGCTCATTCGTTGCGTTTGGTTTTCCGTAAAATGAACCAATCTTGCCTGCTTGTCAAAGCCTAATGGCTTGGCGACAAGACGGTTGGGCAGCTTATTTAAATGATGGTTGTAGCTTCCGGCTCTGCGGTTGTAAATGCGGCGTGCCGATGCGACTTCCGCTTCTGCTGCATCCAGCATTTCCATCAAACCGGCCAATTTCTCATCAGGATACTGTTTCAAAAGGCCTTTGACGGCAGTTTGCAATTTTTTCAGCGCATGATTCAATGCTGTTTCGGCTTCGCACAGATGTTTGATTTTAGATTCGGAAAATGTTTTGGCAGTTTGCGCCAATGCGGTTTCGACTTCGGCACACATCTGCTGAACGTTTTGATCCGATGCAATGCCCTGCTCTTGCAGGTGTTTGCTGTATGCATCCAATACATGACGGACGGCCTGATGTCGGCAGTCGAGCGCAATGCGCAAAGAGACAAAGGATTCGCGACAGTCTTTTTTGCGGTCTTTCAACTGTTGTTTGAAATACAATAAGACGGCGGCGATTGATACGAAGATAAGTGCAAGACTAATAATGCCCATAGTGAGTTCCCTAGTTATGATGCCACTCATATCGGTGGCTGATTTTATTAACGTCGATTATAATCCAATTTCAATATTTTTTCCCAATTTTCATAAAAAAGGCCGTCTGAAATTCAGACGGCCTGAAGTTTATATTTCTATTTCAATGCTTTGACTTGATGTCGATAACCCACACTTCTGATTGCGAACCCAAACGCAGGGGAATGCCCCAGAAGCCGTAGCCCGAAGTGGTGAAGAAATGGCCGTTGCCGATCTCCTCATAACCGTAAGCAAGACGATAAAGCGTACGGACGATAAGGTTGGCAGGTGCAACTTGGCCGTTGTGAACATGGCCGGAGACCTGCACATCAATCGGCAGCCGGGCATGAGCTTCGATTGAAGTAGGACGGTGGTCCATCAATAAAACCGGTAATTGGGTATTTTGACCTTCCAAAAGCTGCTCCGCACTGGGACGCTTGCGATCCAAATCATCGCTCCGCCCTACCAACAACACACCATTCACTTCCAAAACCTGATTGGCCAAAACCGTCAAACCTGCCGCTTCCAATTCATGCTTGATACGCTTCTGATCGCGGAACCAGTCATGATTGCCCAAAGTGGCATAAACGCCCATCGGCGCAGTCAGCTTCTGCAAATACGGTTTCATGTTTTCTTTCAAGTACGCATCGACGGTATCGTCCATCAAATCGCCCGGCAGCAGCACCATATCGACTTGTTCCTGCCTCATGATGTCCGTCAGCTTGTCCAATTGACGTGCGCCGAACAAAATCCCCAAGTGCAAATCACTGGCCACGCCGATACGCAACGGCTTATCCATTTTCTTATTGATGAATACGGTTTGATGGCGGACAACCGGCGTATAGGCATTATACATCCCAAAACCGAGCAAACCGGCCACAAACAAAGGCGCAAACAGCCGCAGGCTTCGTGACAGTGGTTGGCGCGCCACAAAACGGCGCAGCAAAATATACAGGATAAATGTCGCCAACGCGGCATACATCACAAACAGCAAGATCACCATCCAAAACGCCACCACGCGGAACATCATATGGCCCAACTCCAGCAGCAAGCCGACCAACAAACCATTTGTAATGAAATAGGAAATACCCATCAGCCAACGTCTGCCGACTTTGCCAATCCAAGGCGCAAACAGCCATTGCAGCGAACGCCCGAGCCCGAATGTAAACACTTGCAACAGAATGACGCTCACAAAAAACATCTTGCCAAACATGCCTTTCCGCCCTAAAAAATCAAAAGGCAGATTTTAGGCCGTCTGAAACTTTCAGTGTATAATCCCACGCGTAAAAACCCATAATATTTTGAAAGGAATCATCATGAGCCATCCCCAATCAGCCATTATTCCTGATCACGCACAAGCCGGTATTTTTATCGAAGCAGACATTTCAGACGGCCGCAATGAAGACATCAAATCTGCCTGCCGTCTTTCTTTGGAGGCTCTGGCCAAATTAAAAACCCATTTTCCGAATGATATTTTGGGTTTGACCATTGCCTTCGGCAGCCGCGCATGGCAATCGTTCGGCCATACTGACGAAGGCAGCGAAATCAAACCTTTCCCAGAATTGGGCAACGGCCTCGCCCCTTCCACCCAACACGACCTCTATATCCACATTCAAGCCACCGAGCAAAAAGCCGCCTATGCCTTAGCCCAATCTGTTTTAGGCGCATTCGGCGACAGCATCCGCGTAGCCACTGAAGAACACGGCCTGCGCCTGTATGAAGACCGCGGCTTGGACGGTTTTGTCGATGGCACGGAAAATCCGCAGGGCGATGACAATGTGCGCAATGTCGCCATTATTCCCGAAGGCAAACCGGATGCCGGCGGCAGCTATGTTTTGCTGCAAAAATACCTGCACGATTTAAAAAAATGGGATGCCGTTCCTACTGCCGAACAAGAAGCCAGCGTTGGCCGCAGCAAAGAAACCAATGACGAATTCAGCAAAGATGTACGCCTGCCCGACTCCCATCTCGGCCGCGTCAATGTCAAAGAAAACGGCGTTGGCCTAAAAATTGTCCGCCGCAGCCTACCCTTCGGCAAAATCAGCGGCGAACATGGTTTGATGTTCACTTCCTATTGCAACACGCTGCACAATATTGAAGTTCAACTGCTCAATATGTTCGGCGATGCAGACGGCAAAACCGACTTACTGCTGAAATATTTGTCTAAAGCCGTATCAGGTGCTTACTACTACGCGCCTTCTGTCGAGCGTTTGCAAAATCTTTAACGGCTCAAAGGCCGTCTGAAAAAACCTGCCTTTTCAAAGGCAGGTTTTTGTTATTTAAATTCCCTTAATATTTTT
>CAUSHT010000042.1:0-10425 GCA_963531275.1 uncultured Neisseria sp. | reverse complement strand
CCCAAGCCCAAGGCTTCGTGCAGGTGCAGGTAGCGGCTGCTTAACATGATTTCTCCATCAATACGGCATCTTCGCTGCCACCGTCGGGCAGGGCGTAGTAGTTTTTGCGGCGGCCGCAGGTTTGGAAGCCGTGTTTGCGGTAGAGCTGTTGCGCGGTTTCATTGCTTGCGCGGACTTCGAGCAGCAATCGGGTTGCGCCTTGCCGTTGCACTGCATTTTGCCAGTGTTGCAGCAGGGCGGACGCAATGCCTTGTCGGCGGTATTCGGGCGCGACGGCAATCAAGTGCAGCTCGGATTCGTCAAACACGGTTTGCCACACGATAAAGCCGGTAATTTGGTGGTCGGTCTGACTGAGCCAAATGCTGTCGGGATGGTGTTGAACCGCCGATTCAAACTGCTGCGCCGTCCACGGCGAAGGATTGCCTTGTGCGTCGATGGCGGCAAGGATGGGGCAGTCGGCAAGTACGGCTGGGCGCAGGTTCACGGTTTGGCCTTTTGTTGGGCTTGCTCTTGCGCGGTCAGGGCAATTTTGTTGCGGACGTAGAGCAGCTCGGCGTGTGCCGCATCGGTGGCAACATAGCGGCCGCTGCGGGCAAGTTTGAGATAATCGGAGGCGGTCGGCATATCGGCCTGACCGTCAAAAGGCGGTTTGTCGGCGAGGGCAAAGGCATTGCCGATGCCGCCGGTAGGCGTTTTGCCCTCGGGAGCGGTAATGGCGGCGGCTTTGCCAACCGTGTAATCGCTCAAGCGGACGTGGTTTTGCGTATCAAACCATGCGTAGAACACTTCGCCCATACGCGCATCGGTAGCGGCCAGGACGCAGCTTGATGGCGGCAGCAGCGAAGCGGCGGCATCGAGGCAGGGAATGCCGATCATGGGCGTGTCAAACGGCGTGGCCAAACCTTGTGCAACCGCCGCGCCGATACGCAGGCCGGTAAATGCGCCGGGGCCCTGTGCATAAACGATGCAGCCCAAATCGGCGGCCGTGATGCCTGCTTCTTTAAAGAGGCGTTCGATTTGCGGCATGATTTGTTCGGATTGCTTGGTGCCGACGTTTTCATGAAACAGGCGGACTTCGCCTTGATGTTCCAATGCGATGGACAGAAAGGATGTGCTGGTGTCGATGGCAAGAGTCGGGCGGTTGTCGGTTGGCATGGTATTATTTTTTAGAAGGATATGGGTTGCCATTATAGTGGAACGGCGAGGGGGAACAAAGCACTCGGGCGGCGCTTGGGTAAAAACGCCGTTTACCGCAAAGCTATTCGATAAGTGAACCAAGGTTTCAGGCCGTCTGAAAACGTTTCAGACGGCCTTGTTTTATTTGTCGAGTTTCAATAAAGGCGAACCTGCTTTTTCAACGGCGCGGCGGTAGGCTTCATGCGCTTCGATGCGCTGCAAATAGGCGCGGATATTGGGGTAGTCGGCAAAATCGAAGCGGTCGGCTGCGGCTTGCAGCGGATAACTCATCATGATGTCGGCACCGCTGAGGCTGTTGCCGACCAACCATTCGCGGTTTTCCAACTCGCTGTTGATGTGGGCAAGATGCAGCGCGGCTTGCGGATGGATAAAGCTGCTTTTGACGCTGCCGCTGATTTTGCGGGCAATCGGTTTGACGAAAAACGGCATGGGCGCGCTTTCAATCCGGCGGAATACCAGCCCGAGCAGCAATAACGGCATCAGCGAACCTTCGGCGTAATGCAGCCAGCGTTGATATTGCCAGTATTCGCGGCTGCCGCGTTCGGGCATCAGACGGCCGTTGCCGTAGGTTTGAATCAGATAGTCGGTAATCGCGCCGCTTTCTGCCAAGATAAAGCCGTCATCATCTAATAAAGGCGATTTGCCCAAGGGATGGATGGCCTTGAGTTCGTCAGGGGCGAGCAAAGTGTCGGGATGACGGCGGTAGGTTTGCAGACGGTAGGGCGTACCGAGGATTTCAAGCAGCCAAACAATGCGCAGGGCGCGGGATTGGTCGAGCGAATGCAGGGTAATCATGAGGGGCTTTAAATATTGGTTTGTTTGAGGCCGTCTATGCTGATTTGGCAGGCATCGGCGTATTTTTGCAGGGTTTTGGCCGGTAGTTTGGCGAACACTTCAGGACGGAAATGCCGACGAAGCTGCCATTTCCATACGCCTGCCGCCATGGCCAAGCCGGTTTCATCATAACGGCAGCGGAACATATGGTAGTACAGCGGCGAATATTCGCCTTTTTCGACGGCTTCGCGCGCGGCCTGCGTTTGGGTATCGAGTTCGCACACCGCCATTTCGGTGGCGTAGGCTTCGTCCTGCCAACCGTTGCTGGTGGCCGCTTCGTAGTGGCCGTTGCGGGTGCCGTAGATGACTTTGCGGTGGCCGTGGTAGCTGGCGCTGTTGTCTTGAGGGATGTCGTCAATTTTCATTCAGACGGCCTTTACTGCTTCCAAAAGCATAAAACATGTTGAAAAACGGCCGCTTTCCGGAACGTAACACAGGATTTTTTGGCCGTGTTCGATGGGGAAAGTGCGCATAAATTCTTCAAGGATGATGTAAATCGAGGCCGAACCCGTGTTGCCCTTACTGTGCAGATTGGTAAACCATTTTTCCTGCGGAATGTCGAAGCCGATGTTTTTCAGGCCGTCTGAAAGGCGGTCGCGGAAAAAGCCGGAAGAGTAGTGGGGCAGGAACCAATCGATTTCTTCGGCGCGGATGCCGTGTTTGGCAGCGATTTGGGAGAGGGGTTTTTCCACTGTATAGCGGACGATGTTTTCGTTCAGCAGTTTGACGTCTTGTTTTACCGCCATCAGGCTGTGGCGGCGGCCGTAATCGGCATCGGCGTGTTTCCAACCTTCAAATACGCCGTCGCGGAATTCTGCACCGGCATACATGCAGGGCGGCATTTCGTTGGCGTAGGAAAGCAGGTCTATCCAATGGATTTTCAGGCTGAGGCCGTCTGAATTGGGGCGGTCGGACAGATACACCGCGCCTGCGCCGTCAGACAGCATCCAGCGCAAAAAGTCTTTTTCAAACCCGATTTCGGGGGACGCGTTTTCCAGTTTTTTATGGTCGGTTTCACTTTGAAACACTTCACCGCGCATGACCGCCGAGGCGTTTTCGGAAGCAACGGAAACCGCATGTGCGTGTTCGCCGGTGCGCACGGCGTTGTAAGCGTGTTTCATCGCCGCCATACCTGCCGCGCATACGCCTGCCATGCTGAACACTTCGCAAGGCGGCATATCCAGCAAACCGTGCACCATCACGCCGTGTCCGGGCATGGTTTGGTCGGGATAGGAAGTGGCGCATGCCAGGCTGCCGATGGCTTCTGCCGGAACGCCTTGAGCAAACAGGTCGTTGACTGCTTCGGCGGCCAATTCGGCATTGGTGTGCGTCGTCCGGCGGCTTTCGGGATCGATAGCGTAATGGCGCGACAAAATGCCGTTGGAACGCAAAATCATACGGCGCACGCGTGAAGGTACATCGCCTGCCATGCCGAGGACGGCTTCCATTTCGTCATTGCCGACGGGGGCATTGGGCAAGAAGGCAGAAACGCGGTTGAGATAAACGTCTTTGAGTGTGTTATTCGATGTCATGATGTGTTTGTCAAAATATTCAACCGATAAACCGCGCCGCGTAGTCGCAGCTTGCAGTCAACGGGATGTGGTGTGTTTCGGCGTATTCCATCAGCGCGCTCACCAGCAGTTTGGCAATGCCGCGATGACGGAAGTTGGGCGAGACCACGGTATGGTTTATGTCCCAGCCGCCGTTGTGTTCGGTATAGCTGATGTAGCCTGCTTCCAAACCGTCAATATCGATTTGAAAGCGACGGCGTTCGGGGTAGTGGATAACTTCGGGCATGATGGATTCCTAGTTTGAGGCCGTCTGAAACGTATTATCTTCCTGACGGTTGTTCATAATAGTCCGCCAGTTTTTTCAGACGGCCTTTGAGCAGCGGATGCAGCAGTTTTTTCAAAATTACGCTGACGGGCAAAACTACCAAAATCATCAACAATAAAAAGACGATGTAGAAACACAGCAAGGCACGGCGCAAGAGCGGGGAAATGCGGCCTGCCGCCATCAAAAGCTTGCCCCAGACGAAGAAGCTGCGGCCGGCGGCGCGTTCGCTGAAAATCAATTTTTCATTGACCGTCACCGCGCCCATATTTTGAAACAGGGTTTCGTCCAAAGGTTGTCGGTTCAATAGTGTATCGCGCAATTTCGTCCCAAACCGCGCCGCATCCGCCAATTCTTCTTCAGCAATGCCGGCAGAGGGCAGGGAGCGGAAATAGCGTTTGTTGCCGGTCAGCATCCATGCGGGCGTGGTAATGAAACTTGCCGCGCTGTTGCAGTCATCGATTTTTACGATGTTGCCGATGAGTTTGGCGCCGTTTTGTTTCAGCAAAGATTTCATTTTTTCCTGCGCGCCCAGCCACATATTGCGGCAGCCGATAAGCGTGATGACCGGTTTGCCGTCCAGCAGGCGGCGCGTTTCTTCGCGTTGCAAAAAGGCGGTAATCGGTTGCGAAGGAGAGAGGAACCAAACGGTATAGGCAATGACCACCACATCGTAATCTTCGGATGGAATTTGCGGCGGCAGAATCGGGGCGGGTTTTAAATGGACGGTTTCAGGAAAGGTATCGAAAAAACGCCAAAACGGCCATGGAAACGGAAATGCCTGCTCCGGTACGATATTGACGCAATCGACCTGTACGCCGGCTGTCTGCAACGGCGCGGCAAAATTTCGCGCCAGGCTGGAGAGCTGCCCCGTTTGCGAGTAATGCACAATCAGCACTTTTTTCATTATCTTCCCTGCAATGAGTAAGTTATGGTTGGTTTGGACAGTATTATATAGTAAACCGACCGGCCTTGAACTTTATTCATATTCAGTATGTTCGCGAAGGTTTCAGCCGATTTGGATGGAAGCACCGTATTCTGTCGGAATGGGGCGGTGAAGCGGATTTTTATGTCATGCCAACATGAACAACGGCCGTCTGAAATTTTTCAGACGGCCTTGTGTGGAAATCGGGACGCATGGTCTGGAACGGGATTTGCGCTAAGTATGGCGTGCAAATCGTATAGATAAAAAAATAACCGCTTCAAGGCGGTTGGTGGTGGCCAGAGGCGGAATCGAACCGCCGACACACGGATTTTCAATCCGTTGCTCTACCAACTGAGCTATCTGGCCTTCGCGTGTTTCGTTGCGAGATGTGAATTAAACCAAATTTCGTTGCCTTGTGCAAGCGTTTGTAGGCTTTATTTTTGTAGTGGTAAATTAAGATTTTGTTTTGTATTGAATTATTTTTCGTTTTAATTGACGGTTTTTAGGTTTGCCGGTTTGATTTTCAGACGGCCTAAGATACAATCGGCTTTTTTGCTTTGGATTTATGCCATGCTGTATGTGTTTGTTCGTGATATGTGGGATGTTTTGCGTTTGCGCTATCGTTCGCCGGAGACGTATTTGTATTCACCTTTGGTGATAGCGGCGGTGTTGCTGCTGTTGGGTGTGGTGAACGCGGCCAGCATGTCGCCTTTGTTTGGCAGTGGCGCGGCGGCGGTGTGCCTGTCGGTGATTTTGGTGATTGTGAAATGGTTGGTGTTGAGTCGCTCGATGCGCAAGGTGCTGCATTATTACGGTGCGCCCCGGCTGCCTTTGTGGGGCTTTATTTTGGTGTCTGAGGCTTTGCTGCTGCCGCTGTTGCTGGTGTTGTATGTGCCGGCGTTGGCTGCGTTTGCGCTGTTGTGGCAGGCTTGGGTTTTTGTGGTGCAGGTGCGCGGTTTGATGTGGATGGGAAATGCGACGGTAGGCCGTGTTTTGGTGGGTTATCTGTTGTATGGTATCGGTGTGCTATGCGTGGGTACGGTGATTCTGATGCTGTTTATTGCCGCCGGTTGGTTGGACATGGAAACGTTGAATCAAAACCTGCAGGCGTTGATATCTGCCCGTAAATAATCAATGGAAATTGGAAGGCCGTCTGAAATGTTCAGACGGCCTTTGTTTTATGTGTTTGTTTCGTGGTCTTGCAGGATTTTTTGATAGACGGGGTCGGGGAGGTAGCGGCCTATCATGTCGCGCCAGCCTTGTGGGCCGACCAAGCCTTTGACCATGGTGGAGGACACTTCGGCTATTTCGCGCGGCGGCATCAGGAAGACGGTGGAGATTTCGGGGGAGATGTCGCTGTTGATGTAGCGCATCGAGCGTTCGTATTCGTAGTCGGCGGCGGAACGGATGCCGCGGACGATAAAATTGGCTTTGGCTTCGCGGGCGTAATCGACCAAAAAGCGGTTTTCAAACACGCTGATGCGGACGTTGGGGAAGGGGTGGGTAATGGCATCGAGCATGGCGCGGCGTTCTTCTATGCTGTAGGTACTGCGCTTTTCGGGATTGGTACCGATGGCGACGATGAGTTCGTCAAAGAGGGATTGGGCTTCCTGTATCATCCACAGGTGGCCGAGGGTGGGTGGGTCGAAGCTGCCTGCGTACACGGCACGGCGCGGAGTGGTCGTGGTCATTTTGAGTTGGAAATGGGGTTTGTGTGGCGTTCAGGATAGGGGAGTTTGCCGGTGATGTCAAAAATCAAAAAGGCCGTCTGAAATTTCAGACGGCCTTTGCGGCTTTATTAGTCGTCACCGCTAATAGAGATGAGGATTCTCAAGAGGCTGCTGAAAATGTTGTAGATGGAGATGAAGATGGTCAGCGCTGCGCTGATGTGGCTGTCTTCGCCGCCGTCGATAACGGTACGTACCTGCCACATAATCATCAGGGAACTGAAGACAACGAAGCCGGCCGCGATGGTCAGGCTCAGGGCAGGGATGTTGAGGAAGATGTTGGCCACAACGGCAATCATGAGCACGATGGCGCCGGCACCGAGGAAGCTGCCGAGTTTGTTCATGTTCATTGTGGTGCGGCGTGCCATGGCGGACATGGTGAAGAATACACCGGCGGTCATGGCGGCGGCCGTACCGACGATTTGCGCGCCGTTGTTAATCGCCAGGGCGTATTGCAACATAGGGCTGATGGCAAGGCCCATGCCGAAAGTGAAGATCATCAACAGGGCGACGCCGACGTTGCTGTAACGGTTTTTCTCGATCAGGAAGGTCATGCCGTAGAAGAAGCCGAAGAAGGCGGCCAGGGCAACATAGTATGAGCCGAACATGGCGAAAATGTTAAAGCCTGTTTTGGCGGAAAAGAACGCGCCGGCAACGGCAGGAATGAAAGACAGGCCGAGCAGGCGGTAGGTTTTTTGCAGGACGGTATTTTTGGCAACCGAGCCTTGCGAGGTATAGTCGTAAACGTCGTTTTGCATGGCGTTTGCTCCAGTGTGGATTGAAATGAATGAAATTTGGATTTTAACAGAGAATCATGGGTTTGTATGATTTATCTGTTCTATTTGTCTAATATGCGGGGCAATCGGGAATTTTAAAGGCCGTCTGAAAATCGGGTTTCAGACGGCCTTGGCTTTTCAATGCTTATTTAGGCTCTTGCGGAACATAGCCTTGTACGGCATCTGCGCCGTCGCCGAAGAAGTATTGTTCCATCTGCTGGGCGAGGTATTCGCGCGCGCGCGGATCGGCAAGGCTCAAGCGGTTTTCGTTGATGAGCATGGTTTGGTGGCGGGTCCATGCCATCCATGCTTCTTGGGAAACGTTTTCGAAGATGCGTTTGCCCAGCTCGTTGGGCAGCGGCGGAAATTTCATGCCTTCGGCTTCTTTGCCGAGTTTGACGCAGTGAACCATACGGGTCATGGCGGTTTCCTTATGATGGGTTGCAAAGTTGGTATTTTAGCCGATTGCACGGATAGGGGAAAGTGTGGCTTTCAGACGGCCTGAAACCTTGCTATGATGGTCTTTTCTGTTTATTCAGGCAAAGATTATGAACCGCCTCGATACTGCCCGCCGTTATTCCCTTTTTCTCGCCCGCAACCTTGATTCAGGCAAACTCAAGCCCGAAATTTTCCTGCCTATGCTGGACAAGGTGTTGACCGAAGCGGATTTCCAAGCCTTTGCCGACTGGGACAAAATCCGCGCGGAAGAAAACGAGGAAGAATTGGCGCGGCAGTTGCGCGAGTTGCGCCGTTATGTGGTGTCGCAGATTATCGTGCGCGATATAAACCGCATCAGCGATTTGAACGAAGTAACCCGCACGATTACGCTGTTTGCCGATTTTGCCGTCAATACCGCGTTGGACTTTGCCTACGCCTATTATCGGGACATGTACGGCACGCCGATCGGGCGTTATACCAAATCGCCGCAACATTTGAGCGTGGTGGCGATGGGCAAGGCGGGCGGCTATGAGTTGAACGTATCTTCCGACATCGATTTGATTTTCATCTATCCCGAATCGGGCGACACCAACGGCAGGCGCGAGCGGGGCAATCAGGAGTTTTTCACCAAAGTCGGGCAAAAACTGATTGCGCTGCTGAACGACATCACCGCCGACGGGCAGGTGTTCCGCGTCGATATGCGGCTGAGGCCGGACGGTGATTCGGGCGCGCTAGTATTGAGCGAAACCGCGCTGGAGCAATACCTGATCACGCAGGGGCGAGAATGGGAACGCTATGCGTGGTGCAAAGGCCGCGTCGTTACGCCGTATCCGAACGACATCAAAGCGCTGGTGCGCCCCTTCGTGTTCCGCAAATATCTGGATTACAGCGCGTATGAGGCAATGCGCAACCTGCACCGCCAAATCCGCAGCGAAGTCAGCAAAAAAGGCATGGCGGACAACATCAAACTCGGCGCAGGCGGCATCCGTGAAGTCGAATTTATCGCCCAGATTTTCCAGATGATACGCGGCGGACAAATGCGCGCGCTGCAACTGAAAGGCACGCAGGAAACGCTGAAGAAACTTGCCGAGCTGGGCATCATGCCGTCTGAAAACGTCGAAACCCTGCTTGCCGCCTACCGCTTCCTGCGCGACGTCGAACACCGCCTGCAATACTGGGACGACCAGCAAACCCAAACCCTGCCCTCCTCGCCCGAACAGCAGCAACTGCTCGCCGAAAGCATGGGTTTCGACAGCTACGCCGCCTTTTCAGACGGCCTGAATGTTCATCGGAACAAGGTCAATCAGTTGTTCAACGAAATTTTGAGCGAACCCGAAGAGCAAACGCAAGACAACAGCGAATGGCAGTGGGCATGGCAGGAAAAACCCGACGAAGAAGAGCGGCAAGGCCGTCTGAAAGAACACGGGTTCGATGCCGAAACCATCGCCGCAAGGCTAGACCAAATCCGGCACGGCCATAAATACCGCCATCTCTCCGCCCACGCCCAGCCGCGTTTCGACGCGATTGTGCCGTTGTTGGTACAGGCGGCGGCAGAGCAACCCAACCCGACCGATACATTAATGCGGCTGTTTGACTTCCTCGAAAACATCAGCCGCCGCTCCGCCTATCTCGCTTTCCTCAACGAACATCCGCAAACCTTGGCGCAACTGGCGCAGATTATGAGCCAAAGCTCATGGGTGGCGGCGTATCTGAGCAAATATCCGATTCTGCTGGACGAACTCATCAGCGCGCAGCTTTTGGATACCGCGTTCGACTGGCAAGCCCTCGCCGCCGCACTTTCAGACGACCTCAAAGCCTGCGGCGGCGACACCGAAGCGCAAATGGACACCCTGCGCCGCTTCCAACACGCCCAAGTCTTCCGCCTCGCCGTCCAAGACCTCGCCGGACTGTGGACGGTAGAATCCCTCTCCGACCAACTCTCCGCCCTCGCCGACACCATCCTCGCCGCCGCCGTGTCGTGTGCGTGGGCGGACATGCCCAAAAAACACCGCGATACGCCGCAATTTGCCATCATCGGCTACGGCAAACTGGGCGGTAAAGAGCTCAGCTATTCCTCCGACCTCGACTTAGTCTATCTTTATGACGATCCGCATCCCGACGCAGGCGACGTGTACAGCCGCCTCGCCCGCCGCCTGACCAACTGGCTTTCCGCCGCCACCGGCGCAGGCAGCCTCTACGAAACCGATCTGCGCCTGCGCCCCAACGGCGACGCCGGCTTCCTTGCACACAGCATCACCGCCTTTGAAAAATACCAGCGCGAAAACGCATGGACATGGGAACACCAGTCCCTTACCCGCGCCCGTTTTATTTGCGGTACACCTGATGTTCAGACGGCCTTCGACCGCATCCGCACCGAAATGCTGACTGCCGAACGCGACCCAACCGTTTTAGCAGGCGAAATCATCGAAATGCGCGAAAAAATGTTCCCCACCCATCCGCCGGTTGACAGCAACGTCAAATACGCGCGCGGCGGTGTGGTCGACGTTGAATTTATCGTCCAATATCTGATACTTGCCCATGCCCGAAAATATCCGCAACTCCTCGACAACTACGGCAACATCGCCCTCTTAAACATCGCCGCCGATTGCGGCCTCATTGACAAAACCCTCGCCGAACAAAGCCGCACCGCCTACCGCTTCTACCGCCAGCAGCAACACAACACCAAACTGCGCGA
>CAUSHT010000041.1:0-10527 GCA_963531275.1 uncultured Neisseria sp. | reverse complement strand
GCCAACAAACCCAACTGGAATTGGTCAACACGCTGGAACAAGTCGGCGTAACCTGTATCATGGTTACCCACGACCAAGAAGAAGCGATGACGATGGCCACCCGTATCGCCATTATGTCCGACGGCCAATTGCGCCAAGTCGGCACACCTAGCGACGTGTACGACTACCCTAACAGTCGCTTTACCGCTGAATTTATCGGCGAAACCAATATTTTTGACGGTGTCGTCATTGACGACCGCGCCGATTTCTCCATCGTCAAATGTGATGGCTTGGAAAACCACGTCCGCATCGACCACGGCCTGGGCGTTCCGAATGATCATGAAATCTGGATCAGTATCCGCCCTGAAGACATTGATTTGCACAAAGAGAAACCGGAACACTTAGGCGCGCACAACTGGGCCCAAGGTACAGTCAAAGAGATTGCCTATCTGGGCAGCTTTGCGATTTACCACATCAAACTCGCCAACGGCCGTGTCGTTAAGAGCCAAGTTCCCGCACCTTATTGGTATGTGCGCAACATTACGCCGCCGACTTGGGACGAGACCGTCTATATCAGCTGGCCTGAAAACCAACCTACGCCTCTGTACAGTTAATTTGAGGGAAATGCAATGGACCTTAAAAAACTGAAAAAGAAACTGTTTCGCCGCCCCGGACAGCGTGCAGTTATTGCCGTGCCGTATATCTGGCTCTTGGTGCTGTTTCTGATTCCGTTCGCCATCGTCTTGAAAATCAGCTTTGCCGAACAAGAAATCGCCATTCCGCCATTTACGCCGTTGACAACGATTGATGAAGACTTAGGCCGTCTGAACATTGCCATCAGCTATCAGAACTACGCCGACATCTTCCAAAACTTTTGGAATACGCTCAATCCGTTTGGTGATAGTGAAAACAGCAATATCTATTTGATGACCTACTGGTCTTCGATTAAGACTGCGCTGACGACAACCATCATCTGCCTGCTGATTGGTTATCCGACCGCTTATGCCATTTCACGCGCCAATCCGGCTGCGCGCAACGGCCTACTGTTGGCAATCATGCTGCCTTTCTGGACCTCTTTCCTGTTGCGTGTTTACGCATGGATGGGTTTATTGGGACACAACGGCATCATCAACAATTTCTTAATCAAATATGGAATCATCAGCGAGCCTTTAGACCTGTTCTACAATGCTTTCTCGCTGAATTTGGTGATGGTTTACGCCTATTTGCCGTTTATGATTTTGCCGCTGTACACACAACTGGTAAAACTGGACAACCGTCTGCTCGAAGCCGCTTCTGACTTGGGCGCAGGTCCGATCAAATCCTTCTTTACCATTACCCTGCCTTTATCCAAAACAGGCATCATTGCAGGCTCTATGCTGGTCTTCGTGCCGGCAGTCGGTGAATTTGTGATTCCTGAATTGGTAGGTGGTTCTGAAAACCTGATGATCGGTAAAGTATTGTGGCAGGCATTCTTCGACCAAAACAACTGGCCGCTGGCTTCTGCCGTCGCCGTCGTTATGGTTGCCCTGCTGGTTGTACCGATTGCCCTGTTCCAGCACTATGAAAACCGCGAATTGGAAGAAGGAGGCAAATAATGCAGAAAACCAAATTATCCTGGTTCTTGAAACTGATGCTCCTGCTCTCGCTAGCATTCCTCTATATTCCGCTGGTGGTTTTGGTCGTCTATTCTTTCAATGAATCTAAACTGGTTACCGTTTGGGGCGGTTTCTCAACCAAATGGTACGGCGCATTGATGGAAAACGACACCATCTTGGAAGCGGCCTGGCTGTCATTGCGTATCGCCATCGTTTCCTCGCTTGCCGCCGTAGCACTCGGCACATTGGCTGGTTACGCCATGGCGCGCATCAAGCGCTTCCGCGGCAGCACCCTGTTTGCCGGTATGATTTCCGCGCCTATGGTGATGCCTGACGTGATTACCGGTTTGTCCATGCTGCTGTTGATTATTCAGGTGCAAATGTTCCTGCAAGGCAGTGAATTGCTGCAATCGCTCTACTTCGATCGTGGCTTCTTCACCATCTTCCTCGGCCACACCACGCTTTGCATGGCATACATTACCGTCGTTATCCGCTCGCGCTTGGTGGAATTGGATCAATCTTTGGAAGAAGCTGCTATGGACTTGGGTGCCCGTCCGCTGAAGATTTTCTTCGTGATTACCCTGCCGTTGATTGCCCCCGCGATTGCTTCCGGTTTCCTCTTGGGCATTACCCTGTCTTTGGACGACTTGGTGATTACCTCCTTCCTGTCAGGTCCGGGTTCATCGACATTGCCGCAAGTGATTTTCTCCAAAATCAAACTCGGCCTTGACCCTCAGATGAACGTTTTGGCAACCATCCTGATCGGTATCATCGGTACGCTGGTGATTGTCGTCAACTACTGGATGATGCGTCAGGCAACCAAACGGGAACGCGAGGCTGCCGAAGCCTACCGCCAAGAAAAATTGGCAGCCGAGAAAGCCGCCTAATATGCAGACAGGCTGTCCGATAAAGCGTCGGAACAGCCTGTTTTATTAACTGCATCTTATCTTTTCAGACGGCCTAAATCTAAACCCACATTTAAGGCCGTCTGAAAGCCTATTTTCAATGAAGTGAAAACCAACCTAAAGCTCAAATCATGATTAATCCCAGCTTCAAAGAATATCTTCCTTCCTACTATGTCAGCACTGCCAATCCCCATACGTCTTATCCGACGCTTGAAGGCCGTCTGAAAACTGAAACCTGCGTTATCGGCGGCGGCCTGTCCGGTTTATGTACCGCCCTACCGCTTGCCGAAAACGGCCATGAAGTCATCGTACTTGAAGCCGCCCGTATCGGTTTTGGTGCGTCAGGCCGCAGTGGCGGACAAGTCATCAGCGACTTTGCCTGCGGCATGGAAGAAATCGAAAAACAAGTCGGTTTGGAACAGGCCCAATGGTTCTGGCAGCAATCTCTGCAAGCCGTTGAACTGGTTGACTCGCGCATTCAAAAACACAATATCCAATGCAATTGGCAACGCGGCTACGCTACCGTCGCCGTACGTCCTCAGCATTGGGAAGAATTGCAACAATGGCACGAACACGCCCAAAAACATTATGGTGCAAGCCATTACCAGCTTTGGGATAAAGCCACGCTGAAGCAGCAACTTACCAGCGATATGTATCAAGGCGCGCAATTTGATCCTTTATCCGGCCACTTACACCCGCTCAATTACACCCTAGGCATTGCCAAAGCGGCAGCCGATGCAGGCGCACAACTTTTTGAGCAATCCCCGATGACACGTATCGAGCCATGCGATAACGGCTGGTTGGTTCATACACCCAATGGCAGCGTTGAGTGCAAAAACCTCGTTTATGCCGTCAATACTTATGCCGGTTTACACCCGAAATTCAAAGTATTGGAACAAAAAGCCATTGCCGTCAGCACCTTTATCATCGCCACCGAGCCTCTGGACGAACGTGCCAAAGACCTGATCCGCAACAATATGGCCATCTGCGACAACCGCCACGTCCTCGACTACTACCGCCTCAGCGCCGACGGCCGCCTTCTCTTCGGCGGCAAAGACAACGAGTTTATCGACGATCCAGACCGCATGACCGAACTCGTCCGCCAAGACATGCTGAAAGTTTTCCCGCAACTTGCCGATGTCAGAATCGAGCATTCTTGGGGCGGAGAATGCGACATCACGCGCAACCTTGCCCCACATTTCGGCCGCCTCGCCCCTACCGTTTTCTTTGCACAAGGCTATTCCGGACACGGCATGGCAATTACCGGCATTGCCGGTTTGGCAATTGCCGAAGCCATCATGGGTGATGACGGCCGTCTGAAACCTTTCGAGCAGCTGCGCCACAGCAATATCATCACCCAACCATTCCTGCGCAAACTCGGCTCTTTCCTCGGCTCAAAATACTATCAATGGAAAGACAGCCACTAAACCCAAGCAACAAACATATTTCAAACGGCGACAGATTCAAGTAAAATTCAGGCCGTCTGAAAGCTTAGATACGACAAAATTCAATCATTTATCAGCAAGGAAACCATCATGAGCAACCATCACAAACTCATCATCCTCGGCTCCGGTCCTGCCGGCTATACTGCCGCCGTCTATGCCGCCCGTGCCAACCTCAATCCTGTGATCATTACCGGCGTTGAGCAAGGCGGACAACTGATGATTACCACCGAAGTGGACAACTGGCCTGCCGACGCCGAAGGCGTACAAGGTCCGGAACTGATGGCCCGTTTCCAAGCTCATGCCGAACGCTTCGGCACCGAAATGATTTTCGACCAAATCCACACCGTTGATTTGCAAAACCGTCCGTTTACCCTCAAAGGCGATATGGGCGAATACACCTGCGATGCGCTCATCGTTGCTACCGGCGCATCCGCCAAATATTTAGGTTTGCCAAGCGAAGAAACCTTTGCAGGCAAAGGCGTTTCCGCCTGCGCAACTTGCGATGGTTTCTTCTACAAAAAACAAGATGTTGCAGTAGTCGGCGGTGGCAATACCGCTGTGGAAGAAGCCCTCTACCTTGCCAATATCGCCAACACCGTTACCCTGATTCACCGCCGTGACAGCTTCCGTGCTGAAAAAATCATGGTGGACAAACTGATGCAACGCGTCGAAGAAGGCAAAATTATCCTCAAGCTCAACAGCTCGGTTGATGAAATCTTGGGCGACGAAAGCGGCGTTACCGGTGCACGCCTGAAACACAATGACGGCAGCACTGAAGAAATCGCTGTAAAAGGCGTTTTCATCGCCATCGGCCACAAACCCAACACCGATATTTTCAAAGGCCAACTCGATATGGATGAAACCGGCTACCTGAAAACCAAAGGCGGTACCGGTGACAATGTCGGCGCAACCAATATCGAAGGCGTATGGGCGGCAGGCGACGTCAAAGACCATACCTACCGTCAAGCCATCACCAGCGCAGCTTCCGGCTGCCAAGCCGCGCTTGATGCCGAACGTTGGCTCGACCGCCACGGCGTATGAGCCTCTAAGCTACGCCCTATTCTTTAAAACATAATCAAAAGGCCGTCTGAAATTTCAGACGGCCTATAATCTATCTGCCACACTCAAATATTCATTTTAAAAGCAAATTTATATCAAATAAGTACTTTTGCTTTATAATAACGACAAATACCCAACAAACAGGGAACGAACATGAAAAAAACACTAATGACACTTATCCTTTGCGCACTGACTCCTGCCGCCCTGGCTGCCGATACTTACGGCTACCTGGCCATGTGGCAAAACCCTGCCGACAGCAATGAAGTGCTGCAAATCAAAACCACCAAAGAAAATGCCACCCAACTGGATGCAACAGCCGAACTCGAAACATTCTGTAAAGGCCAAGATGCCTTAGCCGGTATCAGCGCAGGCCAAGCAACAGGCTGCAAAACTGTTGTCCCTCTGCACAACACCTGTATCGCTGTTGCCTATCCTAAAGCCATGGGAAAATTGACTGCTCAAAACGTAGTGGCCATTACTTCCCCACGTTTCAAAACCGTGCATCAAATTGCCTTGAACCAGTGTATCAAAAAATACGGCTCACAAGGACAATGTGCTTTAGAAACAGTCTATTGCACTTCGGAAACCTACTACCAAGGTACGGTCAAAACCCTTTGGGAAAAAATCAAATCCATTTAAGGCCGTCTGAAAATAAAACCGGCTTGCCCGATATTCTCCATATCACGGCAAGCCGGTTTTTTATTCTGGCTTTTATTTGCTGTTTTTTTCCAACAATTTGGCCACAACGCCTTCAGCCTGTTTCACCAAATCAGGGTTGGTTCGGAAGTGGTTTTCATCATTTAAAGAGTAGCTGACCGTAGAAACCGCATACTTGGTGCTTCGCAACACAAATACGCCTTTACGCAAGATTTCGTTATTGCCTTTGGTTTTGTAACGCAGATTATACGGGCAAGAAGAATCATACAGTTTGCCACGGTTATCCGCTGTCACAATCGTGCTGCCAATACCGCGTTTTGCCAAAGCTTTGGACAAAGCACGATCCAAATCATGCGGCCTTACTTTTGCATTTTGAATGATGCAGACATGTTTGATGCTGGTCAGCTCTTCAGGTTTCAATACTCGTTGTTCCGTAGTGGAACACGCGCCCAGCAACAATACGGCTGAAGCCGCCGCTAAAATCATGGTTTTCATCTGTTTTCCTTTTAAAATGTTCAAACAATAAATATTCAGACGGCCTTTATGCAAAGGCCGTCTGAAAAAATCAACGTACGTTTTTCATCAAACGTTGTTTCTCACGCTTCCAATCCGCTTCTTTCAAGCTTTGGCGTTTGTCATGCTGTTTCTTACCCTTGGCCAAACCGATTTCCACTTTGATTCTACCGCGGGTGTAATGCAGGTTTAAGGGCACAATCGTATAACCAGCGCGTTCGGTTTTACCGATTAACTTGTTGATTTCCGATTGTTTCAACAACAACTTACGCGGACGGACAGGGTCAGGTTTGACGTGTGTCGAGGCAGTGGGCAATGCGGTAATGTGGCAGCCCACCAAATAAAATGCGTCTTTTTTCCAGTAGATATAGCTTTCTTTTAATTGCACGCGTGCAGCGCGGATGGCTTTGACTTCCCATCCCTCCAATACTATACCGGCTTCGATTTGGTCTTCGATAAAGAAATCGTGAAAGGCTTTTTTATTATTGGCAATACTCATTGTGCTGATTCTTTACAAACTTTTCAGACGGCCTATTTTATCAGGCATGCTTAAAAAATAAAACGGCAAACGGTTTTGAAACGTTTATTCACTTAAAACATGGCGGCGGTAAAAACGGCCTATATCGGCAATGGCTTTTTCATCTTCAGGCCGCAAATCCAATTTCAAATCGGCAAGGCGGATCAAGATTTGGTCTTCACGCTCGGCAACGGCGCAGCTAACCTCGCCTTCGCTGCGAAAATGACGGATAAGCTCGTCCAACTGGTTTAAAGCATTTTGATAAGATGAATTTTGATTCATAATTTTTAACCCGAACGCCCATAAAAAATGGCGGGAAACCCCGCCATGATTTTACGGCTTACGCCGCGCATTTGATTAAGCAGCTTGAATGTTAGCAGCTTGTTTGCCTTTAGGGCCGGTGGTTACGTCGAAAGACACGCGTTGGCCTTCTTTCAGGGTTTTGAAACCTTCCATGTTGATCGCTGAGAAGTGAGCGAACAAATCTTCGCCACCTTCATCAGGAGTGATGAAACCAAAACCTTTAGCGTCGTTAAACCATTTTACGATACCGGTTGCCATTAGAAACTTCCTATACTTAAAAATTAACAAAATCAGCAAAACAAGGCATACAGCAAACTAAAACGTTCAGCGTTTCTCCCCCGTATTGTATACGCGGTCGAGTGCCAACTTCTGCTTAACCGTCTTTTTACATTTGTTAAGACAAAACGTCAAGCTATGTTTTCAAAAAAGTGGGAAAATAGAAAAAAATTGCCGAAATACAACAGAAAACGGTTTACAATCAAAACAAGCCGTCTGAAAACTGAAACCTAAGATTATGAGCCATCCGAATACCGACCACCAATCCGATACCCTGCTCAGCGATATCAACACACAGCCGCCGAAACGTTACGGCGTATTTTTATTGAACGACGATTACACCACCATGGAATTTGTCGTCGAAATCCTGACCGAAGTCTTTATGCTTGCACAGGAACAGGCAGTCGCCGTCATGCTGCTGGTTCACCACGAAGGCAAAGGCCTGTGCGGCACCTACACGCGCGATATTGCCCAGACCAAGCAACATCAGGTCATGGAACGTGCCAAAGCTGAAGGGCATCCGCTCAAATGTATAGTCGAAGAGGTTTAAACCATGCTTTCACCCGAATTGGAACACATCCTGCAACTGCTCTATCGTGAAGCACGCAACGCTCGTTATGAGTTTATCAGCTTGGAACACCTGCTTTTGGTGTTGATAGAAGAAGATGCGGCTGTGCCGAACGTCTTGAAACTGTGTGGTGCAGATTTGAAAGTTCTGTCTGAGCAGCTTGCCGCCAGCGTTGCAGAAAACACACCGCAAATTCCCGATCATCTTCTGGATACGGTCGAAACCCAGCCGACATTGGGCTTCCAACGTGTCATCCAACGGGCGATGGTGCATACCCAGTCTGCCGGCAAAGCCGCAGTAGAGCCTTTGGATATTTTGGTTGCCATGATGAGCGAATCCGAAAGCCATGCCGTTTATTTCCTCAAATTGCAATCCATTACGCGCTTTGAAGTCTTGCGTTGCATTGCCCATGGCTCGCCCGATGACGAGGACGGCAATGATTCAGACGGTCTGGGACGCGAGGGCGAAGAAGCGGAACAAAAAACCGGCTCCCTTTCCGACTACACCGTCAACCTCAACGCCGAAGTCAAAGCCGGCCGTATCGACCCTTTGATTGGTCGCAAACACGAAATGGAACGGCTGGTGCAAATCCTATGCCGCCGCCGCAAAAATAATCCGCTTTTAGTCGGCGAAGCTGGCGTGGGCAAAACCGCGCTGGCAGAAGGTTTGGCACATCAAATCGTCAACGGCGACATTCCCGATGCGCTTAAAGAAGCCGAAGTGTATGCGCTGGATATGGGTTCGCTTTTGGCGGGAACGAAATACCGCGGCGACTTTGAAGCGCGGGTCAAATCCGTCTTGAAACAGCTCGAAAAAATCCCACACGCCATTTTGTTTATCGACGAAATCCACACCATCATCGGCGCGGGCAGCACCAGCGGCGGCACAATGGACGCATCCAACCTGCTCAAACCCGCGCTGGCGAAAGGCTCATTGCGCTGTATCGGCGCAACCACTTATGACGAATACCGCACCATTTTCGACAAAGACCACGCATTAAGCCGCCGTTTCCAAAAAATCGACGTGGTCGAACCTACCGTTTCCGAAACCGTTCAAATCCTGCGCGGCTTGAAACCGATGTTTGAAGATTTCCATCAAGTCCGCTATACGCAAGGCGCACTTGAAGCCGCCGCCGAACTCTCCGCCCGCTACATCAACGAGCGTTTCCTGCCTGACAAAGCCATCGACGTGATGGACGAAGCAGGCGCGGCGCAACGGATTTTACCCAAATCCAAACAGAAAAAAGTCATCGGCAAAGCGCAAATCGAAACCGTCATCGCCAAAGTCGCGCGGATTCCTGAAAAAACCGTGTCGCACGACGACAAACAAGTGTTGCAATTCCTCGGCCGTGATTTGAAAAACATGGTTTACGGTCAAGAAAATGCCATCGACGCGTTGGTTGCCGCCGTCAAAATGTCGCGCTCCGGACTCGCCCTGCCCGACAAACCGATAGGCAGCTTCCTCTTCTCCGGCCCGACCGGCGTCGGCAAAACCGAAGTTGCCAAACAGCTTGCCTACTCGATGGGCGTGCCGCTGCAACGCTTTGATATGTCCGAATACATGGAACGCCATGCCGTATCGCGCCTCATCGGCGCGCCGCCGGGCTACGTCGGCTTTGAACAAGGCGGCCTTTTGACCGAAGCCGTCAACAAACAGCCGCATTGCGTGTTGCTCTTGGACGAAATCGAAAAAGCCCACCCCGACATTTTCAACGTCCTCCTGCAAGTCATGGACGCAGGCAAACTGACTGACAACAACGGTAAGAGCGCCGATTTCCGCAACGTCATTCTGATTATGACTACCAACGCAGGCGCAGAAAGCCTCAGCCGCCCCAGCCTCGGCTTTACCGCCAAGCGCGAACGCGGCGACGAAATGCAGGCAATCAACAAACTCTTCACGCCCGAGTTCCGCAATCGCTTGGACGCGATTATCCCGTTTGCACCCTTGTCCGAACCCATCATTGTTAAAGTCGTGGACAAATTCCTGCTCCAGCTTGAACATCAGCTCCTCGACAAAAAAGTCGAAGTCGAATTCACACCGGCATTGCGCAAATATCTGGCAGAAAAAGGTTTCGACCCGCAAATGGGTGCGCGCCCGATGAACCGCCTGATTCAGGAAAAAATCCGCAAACCGCTCGCCGACGAACTCCTGTTCGGCAAACTCGCCGAAGGCGGCTTTGTGCTGATAGACTGGGATGCAGCGAAAGAAGAAGCCGTGTTGAAGTTTAAGAAAAGCAAGGTCAAACCTGAAGCAGCAGCGGTTTGACGGATAAAGGTAAAAGGTCGTCTGAAAACGAAATTTCCGTTTTCAGACGACCTTTTTTTGTCATTAACACCTAATTCTCCATCTATATAATGGCCAAAAATAACAAAATGCCTCGTAATTTAACAAATTAATTATTTTTGTAAATTATTTACTTGATATTTTTAAATGACTATTTGATAATACATCTACATTTTAATTATCAATCACCTCATTGCAAAGGAAATATCTATGTCTTTCAAAAAAGTAAGCACAGCAACTATTATCGTCCTGAGCCTGGCAGCATGCAGCAACAACCAGCCTAATGACATTCCATCCATCACTAGTTCATCAAATGGCATCCAGAAGAATAACGGCAATTCTACTGGCAATAACAGTAATACTTCCAACAATAATAGCAATACTTCCGGCAACAATAGCAATACTTCCGGCAACAATAGCAATACTT
>CAUSHT010000040.1:0-10670 GCA_963531275.1 uncultured Neisseria sp. | reverse complement strand
CCGAACACCTGAAAGACGGCTGGACGCGCGACCGCATCGTCAACGAACTGAACGCACGCAAAGTCCCATGCTATCAAGGCAGCTGCTCCGAAGTGTATTTGGAAAAAGCCTTCGACAACACGCCTTGGCGTCCGAAAGAGCGACTGAAAAACGCTGTCCAACTGGGCGACACCAGCCTGATGTTCTTGGTGCACCCAACCCTGACCGATGAAGAAATTGCGTTCTGCAAAGAAAACATCGAAGCCGTATTGGCTGAAGCCACGGCATAATCATTTTCAGACGGCCTGCAACTTCAGGCCGTCTGAAAAAATAAAACAGCCTGCTTCAAACAATCCGTACCAAGCCACATTACAACACTCAGACACAAGAAATATAAAATGAACTTGGAAACCCTGTTGGCTCTGCCGCGCAACCTTAAAAAAACCTTCTTCGTCATCCACGATATCTTGATGATATTTGTGGCGTTTTGGTTTGCTCAAAGCCTCAAAGTGCAATATTCCGACGAATGGTTGAGTATCGCCAACTGGCTGGCTTTCGGCAGCACCGCTGTGCTGACCATCATCCTTTTCATCCGTATCGGCCTCTATCGCGCCGTCACGCGCTTCGTCAGCATCCGTGTCCTGACTGCCGCCGCATTCGGCAGCATCATTTCGGCGGTCTTATTCTGCCTGACCACCCTGATTTTTGAACGAAAACTACACCTTGCCCTGCCCATCGTCTATTTCTTGGTCTTGGTGGTCGGCGTCACCAGCTCGCGCATGATCCTGCGCGCGATTCTGACCGATCATCACCGCAAACAGATGACACCCGTCATCATCTACGGTGCAGGCCAATCCGGCCGCCAATTGTTAGAAGCCATCAAACAGGTTAACGAATACTCGGCCATTGCCTTTGTCGATGACAACCCGAAAATCCAACGTACCGTCATCTATGATCTTGCCGTCTACAACCCCAACGAAATCCCGATGCTGATCAGCCGCTACGGCGTCCGCAAAATTCTGCTGGCGATTCCAAGTTCTACGCCGGAAGAACGCAAAGACATCATCCGCCGCCTCGAAGCATACAAATGCGAAGTCCTGACCATTCCGGGCATGAAAGATTTGGTTGACGGCAAAATCAACGTCAGCTCATTGAAAAAAATCTCTGTGGTCGATTTGCTCGGCCGCGCCCCTGTGGCACCGCGCCCTGAATTGATGAGTGCCGACATCAGTGACAAAGTCGTGATGGTGACCGGCGCAGGCGGCTCTATCGGCTCCGAACTCTGCCGTCAGATTCTCAACTGCCGTCCGACCAAACTGCTGTTGTTTGAATTGTCCGAATTTGCCCTGTACAGCATAGACAAAGAATTGCGCGAAACCCAAGCAGCACAAGGCAGCCAAGTCGAAGTCGTACCGCTTTTGGGTTCGGTTCAAAACAAAGAACGCCTTAGCAGCATCATGAAGGCCTATCACGTCGACACCGTCTATCATGCCGCGGCCTATAAACACGTCCCTATGGTTGAGTTCAACACCATCGAAGGCATTCAAAACAACGTGTTCGGCACACTCTGCTGTGCGCAGGCTGCCGTAGATGCAGGCGTTTCCACCTTTGTTTTGATTTCCACCGACAAAGCCGTCCGTCCGACCAACACCATGGGCGCCAGCAAACGCATGGCCGAACTCTGCCTGCAGGCCCTCGCCGCCGAGCCGGATCAAAAAACACGCTTCTGCATGGTTCGTTTCGGCAATGTATTGGGTTCGTCCGGCTCCGTTGTCCCCGTATTTGAAAAACAAATTGCCGAAGGCGGCCCGATTACCCTGACCCACCAAGACATTACCCGCTACTTCATGACCATTCCCGAAGCGGCGCAACTGGTTATCCAAGCCGGCGCAATGGGTAAAGGCGGCGACGTATTCGTCCTCGACATGGGCGAATCCGTCAAAATCATCGACCTTGCCCGTCAAATGATTGTCCTCAGCGGCCTCAAAGTCAAAGACGAGCAACACCCCCACGGCGACATCGAAATCAAGATTACCGGCCTGCGCCCGGGCGAGAAACTTTATGAAGAACTGCTCATCGGCGACGAGGTACAAAAAACCACTCATCCCCGTATTATGACCGCCAGTGAAGTAATGCTTCCATGGACGCAATTATCTGACATACTGTCGGAACTCCAAACCGCTTGTCTCCAAAGCGACCAAAACAGCCTGCGCCAGCTTCTGTTGCGCGCACCGACAGGCTTTGTACCCAAAGACGGTATCTGCGACTTGGTTTGGCAACAAAACAATAAGGCCGTCTGAACATTTTCAGACGGCCCGGACACCATCCCGCAAGGACTACTACATGAAAAAAACGCTCTCCCTGCTTACTCTATTCGCACTGACTGCCTGTAACAGCACGACAGTCATTCCCGGTTCGACCATCAAAACCAGAACCAAAACCATTGTTTACACCGATACCGACACCGCAGCCGATACCAACCTCGACAGCCGCGTTGCCGTTTACCCCATCACGCCCAACTTGATTGAAAAAATGCGCAAGCCGCCTGTACTTTCCCAAAACAACCAAGGTTTGGAGCAAAGCAAAAGCGCTTACCGCTACCGCATCGGCAGCGGCGACGTCCTCAATATCATGGTTTGGGCGCACTCCGACCTTAACTCCCCTATCCAGCAAAGCAACCCGCAAACCAACCAAGTCAGCCGCGGTGCCTGGGTAGATGAGGGCGGTTACATCACTTACCCATTGGCAGGCAAAATTCAAGCCAAAGGCAAAACTTTGGACGAATTGCAAAACACCCTGACCAACCTTCTGAAACGCTACATCAAAAACCCTCAAGTAGCCATCAACGTTACCGAATTCCGTTCGCAACGTATTTCAGTATCCGGTGCCATCAACCAAGCAGGTCAGCTGCCGATTACCAATATCCCGATGACCATCTTGGATGCCATCAACCAAGCAGGCGGCGTCACCCAAAGTGCCGACACCCAACACATCAAATGGACGCACAATGGCGTCGACCGCACCATCTCCCTGCAAGACATGCTGCAATACGGCGATATGTCGCAAAACCACCTCCTCAGCCATGGCGACATCGTTTACGTTCCTAACAGCAGCAACAACAAAATCTACATCATGGGCGAAGTCGGCAAACAAGCCACCCTGCCGATCGGCAATCACGGCCTCAACCTGACCCAAGCGCTCGGCGAAGTGGGCGGTATGAACCAAAACTATGCTGATGCAACCGGTGTATTCGTGATCCGCCGCGCACCAGAAGACGCGGCCAAACCTATCCACATCTACCAGCTCAACCTGAAAGATGCGACTTCTTACGCACTGGGCAGCGAATTTAAACTGCGTTCGGAAGACACCGTTTACGTTACCGCCGCCCCGGTTACCCGCTGGAACCGCGTAATGTCACAAATTACCAACTCCATCAGCAACGTCAACACCCTCGACAATACGTTTAAATAAACAGTGGTTCCTGCTGTCAGACCCTTGTTTGACAGCAGGATACAAAATCACGCACAATCCGACCAAATTACATAAACGGCATATAAAAGCCGTACACACCGCACAAACGGAAAAGCAGTACCTTATAGTCTGACTCACGCTTTTTTCAGACCATAAACCGAAACAATATCATGTACCACAACATACTCATCGTCTGCCTAGGCAACATCTGCCGCTCCCCAACCGCAGAGCGGATTATGCAGAAAAAACTACCCGGCCACCGCATCAGCAGCGCCGGCATAAAAGCACTGGCAGGTAAGGATGCCGATTTCCAAGCCATCAAAACCGCACTCAAACACGGCGTTATCGTTGCAGGCCATACGGCACGCCAACTGACCGCCCAAATGTGCGAACAGGCCGATTTGATTCTCGTCATGGAGCCCTGTCAAATCGACATGGTGGCCGACATCCATCCGCCGGCACGCAGCAAAACCATGCTGTTTGCCCAATGGTTGCCGAAGAAAACCGTACCTGACCCATACAAACAAAGCAGCGAAATGTTTGAAGCCGTTTTCGAACAGCTCAATGCTGCCGCAGACACTTGGAAAACCAAACTAAACGGAAAAACTCAACCGGTATAAAACCGGCATGAACAAGAAAGCAAGCAATGAAAAAAACGACCTACACACCTTATAGCGCAGACAACGACGAAATCGACTTCGGCCAACAGCTCCGCGTCATTTGGATGCACAAATACAAAATCCTCGCCGCCCTGCTTGCAGGCGGCATACTCGGTGCGGCCTTCAGCCTGGCATCCACCCCGCAATACCGCGCCGACGCCATGCTGGAAATCGAAACGCGGCAAAACCAAATCCTGACCGAAATCAACAGCATCTTCAACAACCAAACCACGCCGTCTGAAGCAGAAGTCGAGCTGGTTCAATCACGCCTGGTGCTGGGTAAAACCGTTGACGACCTCCAACTCGACCAAGAAGTCAAAGCCAAATACACGCCCGTTATCGGCAGCCTGATGCACAATCTCAGCGGCAACCCCGATCCCAAACTGACCGTCGGCAACTTTACCGTACAAGAAGAATGGTTCAACAAAACCTTCACGCTGACCGTCAAAAACAACAAAGCCTATACCCTCACCCTTCCCGACAAACACGTCGTCGAAGGCAAGGTCGGCGTGCCTCTGAAAATCAACAACCAAACCATCCTCAAAATCGATCAAATCCTGGCCGATCCGGGCCAAGAGTTTGCGTTGACCAAGTTCTCACGCATCAGCGCCATCGAAAACATCCAAAGCAAACTGGCGGTCATCAGCAAAGGTAAAACCAGCCCCATCATCAACCTTACCTTTACCGGCACCGACCCTAAACGCACCAGCGTCATCCTCAACAGCATTGCCGACAACTATGTTGCGCAAAACCGCGAACGCGACGTCCAAGTCGCATCCAGCGGCTTGGCTTTCATCAGCGAAGAATTGCCGCGCCTGAAAGAAACCTTGCAGGACGCTGAAAACAAACTCAATGCCTACCGCCAACAATCAGGCTCCCTCGACATTCCGCTTGAGTCTAAAGGCGCATTGGAAAGCCTGACCGGCATCGAAACCCAAATTACCCTGCTCAAAACCGAAGAAGCAGGTTTGGCCGAGCTGTACACACCGGAACACCCTTCCTATAAAGCTGTATTGGACAAACTTTCCGTCCTCGAACGCGCCAAAAACAAAATCAACCAACAAATCGCCGAATTGCCCAATACCCAACAAGAAGTCATCCGCCTGACCCGCGACGTAGAAACCAACCAAGCAACCTACGTCCAACTGTTGAGCAAACAACAAGAGCTCAACATCATGAAAGCCAGTGCGCAAGGCAATGTCCGCATCGTCGATTATGCCTACGTCCCTGAAAACCCGGTTGCACCGCGCAAAGCCGTCATCACGCTCCTGAGCGCACTTGCCGCAGGCTCGTTGACCGCTTTGTGGCTGATGATCCGTAACCGCATGAAAAACGGCATCACTTCTTCCGAAGAAATCGAAAACCTCAATTTGGAAGTCGTTGCTCTTGTTCCGCATTCCAAAACCCAGCAAAAACGCGACTTCTTCAAAAACAAATTCAAAAAAACCGGCGGCCGTTCCAACTATCTGCTGGCTAGTGAAGACCGTACCGATACGGCCGTCGAAGCCATCCGCGCCCTGCGTACCAATATCTACTTCTCCATGCTGGACGCGCCCAACAACGTCCTCATGATTACCGGTGCCGCGCCTGAGGCAGGTAAATCCTTTATCTCCGCCAACCTCGCCGCCGTAATGGCGCAATCGGGCAAACGCGTTCTGCTTATCGATACCGATATGCGCAAAGGCTATCTTGACCGACTCTTCGGCCTTACCCCCGAGTTCGGCCTGTCCGACATCCTAAGCGGCAAAGCGGCTCCGGCCAAAGCCGTACAAGAGACCGGCATTGAAAACCTCCACCTCATCAGCAGCGGCAGCTATCCCAGCAATCCGTCCGAGCTTTTGATGGACAACCGCTTCAACGAGTTGCTCGCCCACGCGCGCCAACGCTACGATTACGTCATTTTGGACACACCGCCCGTATTGGCCGTGACCGACGCCGTCATCATCGGCCAACATGCCGGCACCGTCCTGATGATCAGCCGTTATGCGCACACCCGTGCACGAGAGCTTGAGGCCAGCGTCGAACGCCTCAAACAAAACCACATCAACATCAAAGGTGTCGTCCTCAACGGCATGAAGCGCGAAGCCAACAACAGCTACGACTACTACGCCTACGATGCCTACCATTCCGGCAACAATAAATCATAAACTGAAGCAGGCCGTCTGAACTTTCAGACGGCCTGAGGCTTTTTAAACGGCACAAAATGTTTTTCACAAACGCCGCCCTTGCACCCCAAAGCCGTTTGTTTTAAAGTAAGCCCCGTTCCCATATGGAAGAGAAACATGAAAATTACCGTCATCGGCGCAGGTTCGTGGGGTACAGCTCTCGCGTTGCACTTTGCGCACCACAACAATGAAGTTGCCCTTTGGACACGCAATCCCGACCAAATCCGCACCCTGCAAGCAGATCGCGAAAACAAACGCGGCCTGCCCGGCTTCCCTTTCCCTGAGTCCCTGACCGTTCATGCCGATTTGGGTGAAGCGCTGAAAGACAGCCAACTTGCCCTGATCGTTACCTCCGTAGCCGGCCTCAGAAGCAGCACCGAGCTGCTCAAACAGCATAACGCCGCCGACATTCCCGTTCTCGCCGCCTGCAAAGGTTTTGAACAAGATACCGGCCTTTTGACTTTCCAAGTACTGAAAGAAGTCCTGCCAAACAATAAAAAAATCGGCGTTCTCTCAGGTCCGAGCTTTGCCCAAGAACTTGCAGCTCAACTGCCTTGCGCCGTCGTTCTTGCCTCCGAAAACAAAGACTGGGTGGAAGAAACCACCGCCCAACTGAACACCAACGTAATGCGCCTGTACGGCAGTACCGACGTCATCGGCGTTGCCGTGGGCGGTGCCGTTAAAAACGTCATGGCGATTGCCACCGGCCTTTCAGACGGCCTCGAATACGGTCTCAATGCGCGCGCAGCCCTAGTAACGCGCGGCCTTGCCGAAATCACCCGCCTTGCCATCGCCATGGGCGCGCAACCCAAAACTATGATGGGTTTGGCCGGCATCGGCGACCTTATCCTGACCTGTACCGGCGCACTCTCGCGCAACCGCCGCGTCGGCCTCGGCCTTGCAGAAGGCAAAGAATTGCATCAAGTACTTGTCGAAATCGGCCACGTTTCCGAAGGCGTCAGCACCATCGAAGAAGTCTTCAATACCGCCGCCAAATACCAAATCGATATGCCCATCACTCAAACCCTGCTGCAACTCATCCGCAAAGAAATGACACCGCAGCAAGTCGTTGAACGACTGATGGAACGAAGCGCGCGCTTCGAATAAACAGTCGCGCCGTCTGCCATTCAGACGGCCTGACGCACAATATGACGGCCATCAGGCCGTCTGAAGGGAAACACATGAACCAATCACTGAACAATCTGGAAATCAACGTTTACCAACTTGTCCAAAAATTTGAAACGCTGGTTTCAGAAAACCGCCGTCTCAACGAAGAAATCGACAGACTCAAACTCGAGCAAGAGCAACAAAAACGCCAACACGACGCGGCCATTGACGAACTCAGCGAAGCCTTGCTGGTTCAAGTCGGCAAACTCAAAGAAGACCTGCAAAGCAAAATTGACAGCCTGACCGTCGAAAAAGAAAACTACCGCAACGCGCTGGCCCAAAGTGCAGACCAAATCCGCAGCCTCATTGCCCGATTGCCCCAAGAAACACAACAATAAAAGGACGCCCCGTGAGTATCGAACAAGTCAATCTCGACATCATGAATGTCAACTTCACCATCAACACGCCGAGTGAAGAAAAAGCCACCCTCCTGCAAGCCGTTGAAATGCTCAACAAAAAAAGCGATGCGATTAAAGAAAGCGGCCGCATCGTTGGCACGGACAAAATCGTCGTCATGGCAGCCCTCAACGTCGTACACGACCTCTTGAAAACCACCCTCAACGACGATTTGGCAATCGGTGAATTTGAGCGTAGAATAACCGACATGAACAACGCGTGCCAAAAAGCACTGGCGCGCTTGGAACAAAACTGATTTCCCCCTTTTCCCTGCGGTGTTTGCGAAGGCATATATTCCTTTGAACCAATACGTTCGCTTTAGGTTGCCGGGAGCTGTAGTGGGCGCGAGCGTCCGTTTATCGGACGCACCCGAAACTACCCGAGGTGACCGCCTTGTCAGCAAGGTTCAAGCGGATTCAGCCTAAACGGCACTCGTGGGGATTCCCTAAAAAAGCCATACCGACAGGTGTGGCTTTCCCCTTTCTAAGTAAAGACTTTCGTAAAGATTTCCGGCCGTCTGAAAAAACCGCATATTCATGCATCAAACACGCTCAATTAAGATTGACAAAAGCCAATCTCCTCTTTAAAATCCATAACTTTCTATATATATCTGGATTCCAACCATGAAAACCTTCTCTGCAAAACCCCATGAGGTGAAGCGCGAATGGTTCGTCATTGACGCAGAAGACAAAGTTCTGGGTCGTGTCGCAGCCGAAGTCGCACACCGTCTGCGCGGCAAACACAAACCCGAATACACCCCTCACGTTGATACCGGCGACTACATCATCGTCATCAACGCAGACAAACTGCGCGTGACCGGTGCTAAATTCGAAGACAAAAAATACTTCCGTCACTCTGGTTTCCCAGGCGGCATCTACGAGCGTACTTTCCGCGAAATGCAAGAGCGATTCCCGGGTCGCGCTTTGGAACAAGCCGTAAAAGGCATGTTGCCTAAAGGTCCTCTGGGCTACGCCATGATCAAAAAACTGAAAGTGTACGCCGGCGCCGAACACGGCCACGCTGCACAACAACCTAAAGTTTTGGAACTGAAATAATAAGGACACGACATGAACGGTAAATACTACTACGGCACAGGCCGCCGCAAAAGTTCAGTGGCTCGTGTATTCTTGACTAAAGGTACCGGCCAAATCATCGTAAACGGCCGTCCCGTTGACGAATTCTTCGCACGTGAAACCAGCCGCATGGTTGTACGTCAACCTCTGGTTCTGACTGAAAATGCCGAATCTTTCGACATCAAAGTTAATGTAACCGGCGGTGGCGAAACCGGCCAATCCGGCGCTATCCGTCACGGCATCACCCGCGCCCTGATCGACTTCGACGCAGCCCTGAAACCAGCTCTGTCTCAAGCAGGCTTCGTTACTCGCGATGCTCGTGAAGTTGAACGTAAAAAACCAGGTTTGCGCAAAGCACGTCGCGCAAAACAATTCTCCAAACGTTAATACGTTTTCAGAATCGAATCAAAAAGCCTTGCTCTGCAAGGCTTTTTTCATTTATAAAACAATAATCCAATATCTCCGCAATATATGATGAAAACCCTGCTCCACTACGCCAAATCATTGCTTCAGGCTGTGATTATCTTCATCTTCTTATCCCTGCTTGTCGACTGGGTGCGCAAGCCTGACCAACCCTTACAATCAGCAGCACAAACACTGACTTTAACTGATGGGCAAACCACTTCCCTTCAATCCTTCAGTCAAAATCGGGTTGCCATCGTTTATTTTTGGGGCAGCTGGTGTCGTATTTGTTCATACACATCGTCCACCATAGAAAAGCTGCACCAAGACAATATCCCAACACTGGGCGTAGCCTTGCGCTCCGGAAGCGATGCGGACATTGTCCGCCATATGCAACAAAACAATCTATCCTTTCCAAACTTCAATGATTCAGACGGCCTGATGGCTCAAAAATGGAATATAGCCGTCACGCCGACCATTATCATATTAAAAGATGGCAAAATGATTCATCACACATCCGGCCTTTCCAGTTATATCGGCTTAAAAATCAGGGTTTACTTGGCAAATATCTTCAGCTAAATTCTTTGAAAATCAACTAAAAATTGAGAATCTAAAGAATAATTTCACCTGAATATATTCAAACAATTCCATTTCATAAATAAATAAACTATCTCTTTCCCAATAACATATGATTTTGTTGAGATTATAAAGAAAATAGACTAAGATATAACTATAAGAACAATTGGAAACATTATTATCAAAACAAACTGTTAGAGATCTTCATCTAATATTGTGGCAGTGATGCTTTTGTTCCCATGACCCGGCTGCCGACGGCAGCCTTAAAACAGCAATATTCGCCTTTATTAATTTACCTCACGCTTCAACGGTTTGATTTTTGATAACCCCGGAGACTTAGTAATGCCCAACCAATCTAAACATGCATCTATCAATATCGGTCTGATTCAGGCAAGGGAAGCATTGATGACCCAATTCCGCCCTATTCTGAACCAAGCCAATATTACTGACCAGCAATGGCGTATCATCCGGCTCTTAGCGGAAAACGGCACACTCGACTTCCAAGATTTGGCCAATCAGGCCTGCATCCTCCGTCCCAGCCTGACCGGCATTCTGACCCGCTTGGAAAAAGCAGGTTTGGCCGTGCGCCTGAAGCCTTCCAACGACCAACGCCGCGTTTATCTGAAACTGACGCCCGAAGGCGAGAAACTCTATGAGTCCACCGGCGCATTGGTTGACGAGCGCTATGACGCAATTGAAAAAGTCCTTTCCAAAGAAAAAATGGCACAACTCAAAGAACTCTTGGCAGAGCTGGCAAAAATCGAACAGGCATTAAAATAAAG
>CAUSHT010000039.1:0-10763 GCA_963531275.1 uncultured Neisseria sp. | reverse complement strand
AAGTCCGCCCTGTTGCACGCGGACAAGAGCGGCTCAAAGAAGCGGAAAAACTCGGATTCAAACGCGCCATCGTCCCCAAAGCCAATATGCCGCGCAATGCCAAAGAATTTCCAAACCTGAAAATATACGGCGTCAGCAGTTTGCAGGAAGCGATTGACGTTTGTCGTGACGGGGACTAAACCGTTTCGATAATCCGCCTCAAAAAACAATCATCTAAAAGGCCGTCTAAAAATTTTCAGACGGCCTCTCTTTAAATTTAAATAATTTTGTTATATTATAACGAACTATTTTATTCTATCTTTTCTACACATCGAGAATCGGAGAGAAATCATGAAGAAAACCGCTTTGCTTATCGCATCCGCCTTCCTGTTCAGCACTGCCGCACACGCCCACCGCGTTTGGGTTGAAACTGCCCACACACATGGCGGCGAATACCTTGAAGCCGAATTGGGCTATGGCGAATTCCCGGAGCTTGAGCCGATCGCCAAAGACCGCCTGCACATTTTCAGCAAACCCATGCAACTGGTGACTGAAAAAGGCAAAGAAAACATGATTCAAAAAGGCACATACAATTACCAATACCGCAGCAAACTGCCGGTCAAAGACGGCAGCTACTTGGTAACCGCCGAATACCAACCAACTTTCTGGTCAAAAAACAGCGCGGGTTGGAAGCAGGCAAGCATCAAAGAAATGCCTGATGCAAGCTACTGCGAGCAAACCCGTATGTTCGGCAAAAACATCGTCAATGTCGGCCATGAAAGCGCAGATACCGCCATCATCACCAAGCAAGTCGGTCAACATTTAGAAATCGTACCTTTGGACAACCCTGCCAACGTCCACGTCGGCGAACGCTTCAAAATCCGCGTCCTCTTCAATGGCGAGCCGCTGCCCAACGCTACCGTTACCGCTACATTTGATGGCTTCGACACCAGCGACCGCAGCAAAACCCATAAAACCGAAGCCCAAGCCTTCTCCGATACCACTGATGACAAAGGCGAAGTCAGCATCATTCCATTACGCCAAGGTTTCTGGAAAGCCAGCGTAGAACACAAAGCCGATTTCCCCGATCAAAGCGTGTGCCAAAAACAGGCGAACTACACCACATTGACTTTCCAAATCGGTCATTCACATCATTGATTTTTCCATAACAAAAGGCCGTCTGAATATTTCAGACGGCCTTTATTCATCCTATTTAAGGACGATGCGGCGCAAACTGCCATTGTCCCAATTCCAAATTCAAATCAAACAGATTCAGACGGCCTATTGCCACACGGACCAAGCGCAAACATGGAAAGCCTGCTTTCGCCGTCATCCTTCGCACTTGGCGGTTTTTCCCTTCCGAAATTTTGATTTCTACCCAAAAATCAGGCACGGACTTGCGCACGCGAATCGGCGGCACGCGCGGCCATAAAACATCCGCTTCGCCCTCTTCCAATACCCTGACCTCGGCCGGACGGGTGACAAAATCGCCCAAATCTACGCCACGGCGCAACAAATCCAATTTGGCTTCATCAGGAGAACCCTCCACCTGCGCCCAATAAGTTTTGACCTGCTTGAATTTCGGGTCGGCAATCTGCGCCTGCAAACGGCCATTATTGGTCAGCAGCAGCAAACCCTCGCTGTCCGTATCCAAACGTCCGGCCGGATAAAATCCCGGTTTCTCGACAAAATCCTTAAGGCACTGATGTTTTTCATGTGCAGAAAACTGGCAAATCACGCCATAAGGCTTGTTTAGGATAATCAAATCGTTCATTTCACACTTTCAGACGGCCTTAGATTTCAAGCAATCCTGGATAATAAAAAAGACACCGTATAAACGGTGTCTTTCATATTTGGCGGAGTAAGAGGGATTCGAACCCTCGATGCAGGTTGACCCCACATGCTTCCTTAGCAGGGAAGTGCCTTCAGCCTCTCAGCCATTACTCCTAAGGAAGACCGCAATATACGCCCTCTGCCTTCCTCCGTCAAGCATTACCGCCCCAAACTTTCTTAACACCATGAAATCATTTAAATAAAAATATAATATTTTTTGCATCATCCTATTTTTATACGGCTTTCATATATGTTAAAATGATTTTGTTTTCTGTAAACCTTTTTTCACACCCCTTATTATAAAGGAGTTCGTATGTTACGTTTTTCTGCTTTGGTTGCCGTATCTGCCCTGATGCTTGCCGCTTGCTCACAATCCGGCAATTCTCAACCATCTACTTCCTCCTCTCAAACTTCTACTCAAAAAACAACTGCCGCCGGTTCTGCCTGCCGCAGCATGGGTGAAGGCCATAAAGTCAATGGCAAAGGTCAAAACGATATTTATATGTGTAAAGTCGATGTCGCTTTGAACTCTGCCGAAGCCAAATCCGCTTTGGACCCCAGCATCCGCGTTCACTACGGCAGCACATCCGGCGCAACTTTGACTTCCCGTCAAATCTCCAACTCAGTCGGCAAAACCCCTGATGAAACCTGCCAACGCGCATTCTTGAGCGCAGTTAAACGCTTCCAAAGCACTGCGCATCGCAAAAAAGCCAAATCCGTTCATTTGGTTAGCTACTTTGACAAAGTAACCAAAGGCGGTAACGAGTACGAATGCCACATCGCTACATTCAACAGCCGTGTGGTTTTGAAAGGCAGCTTCCACTAAGCAATATCAAAAATGCCGGACTTCAATATGAAGTTTGGCATTTTTCTATTTTATGGATACGACACCCCTTCACTGCCTGCTGGCCGATCCGTCTTTTGCCGCCTGCTACGACCATGCTTCTCTAAACGCAGCCGATTCACAACGTTTGGCTGCCACGCCGCAACTGGCGCAGCGTCAAGACTGGCAAGTCAGCCGAGCGTTAAAACAGCAAACAGATTTAGCGACTGTATCTCTGAGCCACAGCCAAGGCTTTGCCGCTTTATTGTGTGCGCCTCAGCCCTTAACAGCCGGTGTCGATATCGAATTTATCCGACCGCGCGATTTCAAAGCGTTGTCGGCTTTGGTCTGCACGCAGGAAGAACAAGACTACTTGGAAACGGCAAACTGGCCGTCTGAAACGTTTTACCGATTGTGGTGTTTCAAAGAAGCATTGATTAAAGCGGCGAATTTGGATTTTCCGTCGGATATGAAATCGGTCGGCTATGTTTTCGATTCTGGTCAACCCGTCGGTTTACGCGCAGGAAAGCAAACCGATTGGTACGGCACAAGCGCGATTTTGGCGGATACGATGGCACTTGCCTGCGTTTGGAAGGGAAAAGCCGTTGCTCTGCAATGGCAGTTTTTCGGTTCGCTCAAATCCAATGATTTAATCGACCGGCAAACTATCTAACAACTGACAAAATAATAATAATCTGATTTAATTTACTGCACTTTTACTTATTCCACACACCAACAGCAGCATTTGCAAAAGGCCGTCTGAACGATGAATCTTCGCCTCCTAAACCGCCTCTATACTGCCCTTATCCTGTTTCTTACCCTGTTTTTGGTTTATGCCTTTGCTTCACAAGCGCGCATCCAAACCGATTTGACAGCGTTGTTGCCAAGCGAGCAGCAACCCGATGCCTTACTGACGGCCGCGGATAAAGCCGCAGAAGCGCAACTCAATTCGCAAGTTATTTTGCTTGCAGGCAGTACCGATGCCGAAACCGCTTTTCAGACGGCCTCACAAATTGCCGACGTATGGCGCAAAAGCGGCGTATTTGAACAAGTCGACAGCAGCATGACGCCGAATTTGGACAAAGTACGGGCAGATATGCAGAAGCTGAGCTTGGCGGTTTTGCCGCAAGACGAAATCCGCCTGCTGTTTGAGCAGCCGCAAACCTATTTTCAAGCGCGTGCAGAAGCCGCGGCCAATCCGTTTGCCGCCCCCTCGCCTTTGTCTTTAGAACAAGACTGGCTGGGCTTCGGACGTTTTGTTGCCGACAAAGCCAATCCGCAAAGCCGTTTGCAGTGGGACATGGACAACGGCATGCTGTTTGCCGAAGATAAAGGTAAAACTTGGGTATTCTTGCGCGGACGGCTCGCCGGTGGCGATCAATTTTCCGGTAACGATGCCCTATTGCCGCTGATGGCGCAAAGCCGTCAAATTGCTTCGGAAAACGGCGCGGAAACCTTAAGCGCAGGTGGCGCATTGTTCGCCGCCGTATCCAAAGCAGCTGCAGAAAAAGAAAGCCGACTGATGAGTATGGTCGGGCTTGGACTGACCTTTGCGCTGCTTTTGTGGGTCTTCCGCAGCGGCCGCGTGTTTTTGCTGTCCTTGCCACTGGCAGCCGGTATGTTGACCGGATTGGCGGTTGCGTTATTAACCTTCGGCGAAGTGCATATCCTGACCATCGTCATCGGCACCAGCCTGGTGGGTATGTTGGTGGATTTCCCGTTGCACTGGCTTGCTCCGTCGGTATTCGGGCCGTCTGAAAAGACCGTTTGGCAGGCCGAATCGGCAATGAAACATGTCTTGCCGAGCTTTGCCGTCAGCCTGACGATTACCGTCTTGGGCTACGCGCTGCTGTGGTTCACCCCTTTGCCTGTATTGCGCCAAACCGCGGTATTTTCAGGATTCGCTTTATTTGGCGCGTTTGGTGCCACCGTTTTATGGCTGCCGCCACTGTTTCGCCGCTACCGTGCCAAAACCGTGCCTTTTGCCGCATTAACTGAAAAGCTCTATTCCTTGTCAGGCCGTCTGAAAAACCGCCTGCACAAACGCGGCTGGTTAATCGTGGGCGGAATTTTGCTGGCAGTCGGATTGTGGCGCAGCGACTGGCGTGACGACATCCGTCAATGGGTCAATATGCCGACCGCGATGTTGACCGAAGTACAACAAATCGGCCGGTTGAGCGGCACGGATTTTGGCGGCAAATATTTGGTGGCTGAAGCACAAAGCGAAGATGCCCTGTTGAAGAAAACCGCCGAACTCGGCCACGCCCTGCAGCCCTTAATCGCGCAAGGCAAACTTTCCGGCATCCAATCGCCCGACCAATTCATCCTACCGACAACGGAACAGCAAAAACTGCAAAACCGCCTGCGCGAATTGACCAAGTTGCCTGATAGCTGGAAACCGCTTACCGAAATCGGTATTCCGCGCAAAACCGTGCGCGATGCCCTGCTTCAAGCCGCCGATACGCAACCATTGTCGCTTTCAGACGGCCTGAATACCGATTTGGCAGAAGCTTGGCGTTCCTTGTATTTGGGCGAAGTGGAACCAGGCCGTTTTGCTGCCGTCGTGCGTTTGAACGGCATGACCGATGAAGCCGCCGTACGCGCCGCAGTGCAACACGTCTCCGGCGTACATTGGGCAGACAAACGCGCCCATTTAAACGAGCTTTTCCACCACACGCGCAATCAGGCCGCATGGTTGAAACTGGCTTCCTATGCGTTGGCATGGCTGCTTTTGTGGAAAATGTTTGGTTTCAAACGCGGCAGCAAAATCCTTGCCGTGCCGCTGGCCGCCGCCATCTGCACCGTTGCCGTACTCGGCTTGGCCGGCATTCCCGTCAGCCTGTTTGCCATGTTCGGCCTGCTTTTAGTGTCCGCCATCGGCGTGGACTATGCCGTCTATGCCGCCACTGCACACCACAGCGCGCCGGCAAAATTAGGCGGTATGCTGCTTGCCGCCGCGACAACAGCTATTTCCTTTGCCCTGCTCGCCATCAGCAGCACGCCCGCCGTTGCCGCGTTCGGCATGACGGTTACCATCGGCGTGGCATTCAATATTTGGCTGGCAGGCACATTGTTGAAAAATTAGACAAAAGATGAAGACGGTTGAAATTAAGGCGATATTTTGTTTCAACTTCTATCGTCACGTTGTAAGAGGCCGTCTGAAAAACTTCAGACGATAGTTTAAACATTTTTTTATCATTAAAATCAAAGGTATTTTCAAATGTCCGTAGAATTTGACGTTGCCGTTATCGGCGCAGGCCCTTCAGGTTCGGTTGCTTCCGCTTTGCTGAACAAACAAGGCTTTAAAGTTTGCGTATTGGAAAAACAACATTTCCCGCGCTTTGTCATCGGCGAAAGCCTGTTGCCGCATTGCATGGAAATGTTGGAAGAAGCCGGTTTTGCCGATGCAGTGCATGCCGAGCCCAGCTTTCAATTTAAAGACGGTGCTGCGTTTTCATGGGGCAGCCGTTACACAGATTTCAACTTTACTGAAAAATTTTCAGACGGCCCCGGTACTATTTATCAAGTGCGCCGTGGCATCTTCGACAAAATCCTGATTGATGAAGCGGCAAAACAAGGCGTCGATGTCCGCTTCGGACACGGCGTAACCGCGTTTGACAACAGCGGCGATGTGGCACGCTTGAGCGTTGCGACCGATACAGGCGAAAACTATGAATTGACCGCTAAATTCGTTTTGGATGCCAGCGGTTACGGCCGCGTCCTGCCCCGCCTTTTGGACTTGGAAAGCCCGTCCGAGCTGCCTCCGCGCCAAGCCCACTTCACGCATATCGACGATAACATCACCAGCCCGAAATTCGACCGCAACAAAATCCTGATCAACACGCATCCTGAACATCGCGATGTCTGGATTTGGCTGATTCCTTTCGGCGACAACCGCTGCTCCATCGGCGTTGTCGGCACGCCCGACAAACTGGCTGGCGAATCAGAAGCCGTGTTGAAAAAATTTGTGTACGAATGCCCGATGCTGGCGGAAATTTTGGATAAAGCTGTTTGGGAAAACGACTTCCCGTTCCGCTCTATCCAAGGCTACTCCGCCAACGTAAAAACCTTATACGGCAAACATTTCGCTCTTTTAGGCAACGCCGCCGAATTCCTCGACCCCGTCTTCTCTTCCGGCGTGACCATCGCCCTGCACTCTGCCAAACTGGCTGCCGACTTGTTGGCCAAACAACTCAAAGGCGAAGCCGTCGATTGGCAAACCGAATTTGCCGACCAACTGATGATCGGCGTGAACGCGTTCCGCACTTATGTAAACGGTTGGTACGATTTCCGCTTCCAAAATGCCATCTACGCGCCCAACCGCAGTCCTGAAATCAGCCGCATGATTTCATCTATTCTGGCAGGCTACGCTTGGGACACGAACAATCCATTCGTGGAAAAATCCGAGCAACGCTTGTCCACACTTGCCGCATTGGTGGGCGATTTGAAGGTAGAATAAGGATGAATGTCTTTCAGACGGCCTAGACTGAAAACAGAACAGGCCGTCTGAAACTTCATCCATACCATTAAATATTTTGACCGATAGATAAAACCTTATGCGATTTATCCCTTTGCTTGCCGCACTACTGCTTTCCGCATGCGCGACCTCGCTCCCCCATCCGCAAACGCTGCCGCCGCTTTCCAAAGAAGGCCAATGGTTCAAACTTGAGCAAACTAATGCGGCGGGGCAAACCGTTCAAACCAATCTCTTGGCAGTCGAGCCTCATTCAGACGGCATCCGCTTTGTCCAAACCGATGCACTGGGTGCGCCGGTATCGCGTCAATCGGTCAGCACCAAAGGCTGGAAAAATGACGGCTTTGTGATGCCCAATGCCAGTTCGCGCCGACTGTTTGCCGCCCTGTTGCCGCTTTTGGCCGCCGAACACGCCGCCACGCTTTACCCTGAAGCCCGCCAACAAAACGCTACTAATCAAGGCTTCTGCCCTGATGGCAAAGGCGCGGTGTTCAGCTACCGCGAGCGTGATTTGTGGTGTGTCGCCCATCATTCCGAACAATTCCTCATTGGCTTCCCCGACCAAACTTTCTGGACGGTCAGCCCGATTGCAGAAGACTAATTCATGAATACTCCTGTTTATCTCAGCCGTCCGGCACTGACCAGCGCATTGGGTAGCGGCTTGCAAGTTCATGCCGATGCCTTACTCACGCCGTCTGAAAACACGCCTCTGACTTTTTCAGACCAATGGGTCAAAGGCAAAACGCATGCTTTTGGTGCAGTCAAAGAAACCCTGATGCCTTTGCCCGATAGCATTCCCGAAGCGCATCGCAGCCGCAACAACCAACTTATCCTGCACGCACTTTCGCAAATAGACGGACTGATTCAGACGGCCATTGCCCGTTACGGCAAAGAAAGGGTTGCTGTCGTTACCGGTACTTCCACCAGTGGCGCAGATGAAAATATCCCTTTATTCCAACACGTTGTCCAAGGCGGTGAATGGACGGATGTTCCGTTCAAACAGCTGCAACACACCATGGCTTCTCCCTCCGAATTTATCGCCCAAGTTTACGGCTTGGACGGCTTGCGCTATACCGTCTCCACCGCCTGCACCTCCAGCGCACGCGCCCTCATCAGCGCAGCCCGACTGCTTCGTGCCGGATTGTGTGATGCCGTGATTTGCGGCGGCGCGGATACACTTTCTCCGCTGACGATTAATGGTTTTGCCTCTTTGGAAGTGCTTTCAGACGGCATCGCCAAGCCTTTTTCCGCCAACCGCAACGGCATCAATATCGGCGAAGCGGCCGCATTTTTCGTAATGACGCGCGATGCAGATTTTGACGGCGAAATGCAGTTGCTGGGCTATGGTGCAAGCAGCGATGCCTACCATATGTCCTCGCCCCGCCCCGATGGTTTGGGTGCTGCCCAATCTTTTCAGGCCGCATTGGATAAAGCCGGTTTGAAAGCGGAAGACATCGGCTGGATCAATCTGCACGGCACCGGAACGCAGCACAACGACAGCATGGAAAGCCGAGCCGTTGCCGAAGTGTTTGGCAGCCACACCCTTTGCACCTCAACAAAACCGTCCACCGGCCATACCTTAGGCGCAGCCGGTGCGATTGAAGCCGCATTTGCCTGGTTGATGGCCAACCGCCAATACAATCCGGAAGGCAAACTGCCGCCGCAACAATGGGACAACGTACCCGATTCCGAGCTGCCCAACATCGCTTTGACCGACGGCAACAGCCGCTGGCCGTCTGAAAAACGCATTGCCGCCAGCTCGTCATTTGCCTTCGGCGGCAGCAATGCCGTTTTGATTATCGGATAAGTCCTTATATTTAGGCTGTCTTTTCAGACGGCCTTTTTCTTTTCCGCAACTTAAAAAACAATAACATCAAAACAACAACCAAATCCGCCGAAATATGCCATAATAGGCTTAGCACGTTTCTTCTCGCGATGTGCCCGAAAAGAAAAACTTAACCTACATAGAGAATAATCCCATGACTAAATCCACCATTATCTATACCTACACCGACGAAGCTCCTGCATTGGCCACTCAATCCCTGTTGCCAATCGTGCAGGCGTTTACCCGCCACGCCGATATTGATGTCAAAACCAGCGACATCTCTCTCTCCGGCCGTATTTTGGCGGCGTTTCCAGAATACCTGACCGAAGCGCAACGCGTACCTGATGCGCTTGCCGAATTGGGCGAACTGGTGAAACAACCCGATGCGAACGTAATCAAACTGCCGAACATCAGCGCATCCGTACCTCAACTGACTGCCGCGATTAAAGAATTGCAGTCTAAAGGCTTTGCCGTTCCCGACTATCCTGCCGACCCTCAAACCGATGAAGAAAAAGCTGTACGCGAACGCTACGACCGCATCAAAGGCAGCGCGGTAAACCCTGTCCTGCGTGAAGGCAACTCCGACCGTCGCGCGCCTAAGGCAGTGAAAAACTTTGCGAAAAAACATCCGCACAGCATGGGCGCATGGACGAAAGACTCCAAAACCCACGTTGCCACCATGCAAAGCGGCGACTTTTTCCATAACGAACAATCCGTTACCGTACCTGAAGCAACTTCCGTATCCATCGTATTCACCGACAAACAAGGCAACAAAAAAGAGCTGCGCGAGCCTGTTGCCCTGAAAGCCGGCGAAATCATCGACGCGACCGTAATGAGCAAAAAAGCCCTGCTCGCCTTCCTTGCCGAACAAGTGAAAGACGCAAAAGCTAAAGGCGTATTGTTCTCGCTGCACATGAAAGCCACCATGATGAAAGTGTCCGACCCGATTATCTTCGGACACGCCGTCAAAGTATTCTTCGCGCCTGTATTTGAAAAATTCGGTGACAAACTGGCTGCCGCAGGCGTCAATGTCAACAACGGCTTCGGCAACCTGCTTGCCAATCTGGACAAACTGGATGCGGACACCCGCGCCGCCGTTGAAGCTGAAATCGCTGCCGTTTACGCTGCCAACCCTGATTTGGCCATGGTTGATTCCGACAAAGGCATCACCAACCTGCACGTTCCTAGCGATGTCATCGTCGATGCTTCTATGCCTGCGATGATTCGTAATTCCGGCCGTATGTGGGATAAAGACGGCAAAGCGCAAGACACCAAAGCCGTGATTCCTGACAGCAGCTACGCCGGCGTTTACCAAGCAACCATCGACTTCTGCCGCGAACACGGCGCATTCGATCCGACAACCATGGGTACCGTCCCTAACGTCGGCCTGATGGCACAAGCAGCCGAAGAATACGGTTCGCACAACAAAACTTTTGAAATCGAAGCCGACGGCCAAGTTCAAGTCATTGATGCAGCAGGCAATGTCTTGATGCAACACGACGTTGAAGCCGGCGACATCTGGCGTATGTGTCAAACCAAAGACGCGCCCGTTAAAGACTGGGTACAACTCGCCGTCAACCGCGCCCGTCTGAGCAACACGCCCGCCGTATTCTGGCTCGACGAAAACCGTCCGCACGACAAGAGCCTGCTCGCCAAGGTTAAAACTTACCTTGCCGAACTGGATACCGACGGCCTCGACATCCGCGTCCTCGCTCCTGAAGAAGCCGCTAAATTCAGCTTGGGCCGTCTGAAAAACGGTGAAGACACCATCTCTGTAACCGGTAACGTCCTGCGCGACTACCTGACCGACTTGTTCCCAATTTTGGAAC
>CAUSHT010000038.1:0-10918 GCA_963531275.1 uncultured Neisseria sp. | reverse complement strand
GGTTTCTGGCAGAAGCTGACCGGCAAAACCATCCCGCAGCATTGCCAAGCCCTGACCGCGCCGTTGCCCGAAGCATCCGCCGATATGTTGTGGGCCAACCTCAGCCTCAGCCGCGCCGACGATATTTTGCCGGTATTGAAAAACTGGGCCGCTGCTTTGAAAACCGACGGATTATTGTTTTTCACGCACTTTGGCCGCGACAGCCTGATCGAACTGACAGGCCGTCTGAACCATGAAGGCATCGAATGCGAAGCGCCCACGCTGATTGATATGCACGACTTGGGCGATATGCTCGCCGACAACGGCTTTTACGATCCGGTAACCGACACGGCCAAGCTTGAGTTGAGCTATAAAAAAGCTGGAACGTTTTGGCAGGACATGGAAACCTTGGGATTGTGGAACGCATTGAAGTTCAGCAATCCGCAAGCGGCCAAGGAGTGTGTGGATCAGATTTTTGCCAACGAAGGCCGTCTGAACATCACGCTTGAAACCGTGTACGGCCATGCCGTGAAGAAATTGGTGTTGCCGCAAGGTGAGAACGTGGTGCAGTTTTTCCCGAAACGGCAGGGCTAGTTTGGCGGTCGTGCCGGTAAGGTTGACACCGCGATTGCGTATTGTGGAATGCGGTTTGGCGTTTGTATCGATTGCCTGCGCTGTTTAATATGTATGAAAAAGGCCGTCTGAAAATTTTTCAGACGGCCTTTTATTTGATTCCAAATTAAGCCTGTTTGGCAGCCCATTCGGCCGGAGTGGCGGCAACGGAAATCGACAGCGCGTGCAATTCGTTGCTTTCGAGTTGCGGCTTGAGTCCGTCTTTAATCAGGCGGTGGCGGGCGAGGCGGGCTTTGCCTTCAAAGGAAGAGGAAACGATTACGGCGAAGAAGTGATGGCCGTCGCCTTCGACTTCGACGTGTTCGCAAGGGGTAACGCCTTCAATCAGGGTTTTGACTTGTTCGGGTAAAAGCATGGGGGTTCCTTGGGAAATGGTTTGCTTGTAAAAGAGGGCATTATACCGAATCTTGATAAAAACAGGCCGTCTGAAAAACCAAACTTCGGGTTTCAGACGGCCTCGGTCTTTTGAAGCATTAAATGCTTATTCGTACACTTTCAGCAGCTCGACTTCAAAAATCAAAGTCGCGTGCGGAGGAATCACGCCGCCGGCACCGTGTGCGCCGTAGCCCATTTCGGAAGGAATGGTCAGCTTGCGTTTGCCGCCTTCTTTCATGCCGCCGAAGCCTTCGTCCCAACCTTTAATCACTTGGCCGACGCCCAGGGTGATGGTCAGCGGTTGACGGCGGTCAAGGCTGGAGTCGAATTTGGTACCGTCTTCCAACCAGCCGGTGTAATGTACAGTGATTTCTTTGCCTTTGACGGCTTCTTTGCCGTGGCCTTCTTGCAAGTCTTCAATAATCAGGCTCATGATGTTCCTTTCGGATGTATGGTGAAAATCGGCTCAAGATTATCATATTGTGTGGAATCGTGAAACAAAGCCGCCATATAGCCGGCAGCAAAAAGGCCGTCTGAAACGGATTTTCAGACGGCCTTTGTTTTATGCTAACCCTTATTTGTTGTCAGGTTGGGATTTGACATCGTGGGAGACGGGCAGCTCAGGCATGGTTCGGGCAGACTCCGGAACATTGCCGGAGAGGGCTTTCAAGAAGGCAACGATGTTTTCAGTGTCTTCCGGAGCCAGGGTTTTACCCAATTGCGCTTTCGCCATGATGTTGACGGCTTTATCCAATTCCCAAACGCTGCCGTTGTGGAAGTATGGGTAGGTGCGTTCAACGTTTCTCAAGCCGGGAACGCGGAAGAAGAATTCGTCTTCGGCTTTTTTGGTTACGTCCGCACGGCCTTTGTCGTGTTTAGGATCGTCGATGTGTTTCCAGTAAGGACCGTCCACCAAACCGAATTTTTGGAACATGGTACCGCCCAAGTTGACGCCGCTGTGGCAGGACATACAGCCGTTGTCCATAAATGCGCGTACGCCTTTGCGTTCTTGTTCGCTCAGGGCCGATACGTTGCCTTTGAGGTAGTCGTCCCAACGGGTCGGGGTCAGCAGGGTGCGTTCAAACGCGCCCAATGCGGCGGTGATGTTTTTGAAGGAAACCGCGCCGTCTTCAGGGAATGCGGCTTTGAATTTCTCTTGGTATTCGGGAATGCCGGCGATTTTGGCGGCGGCATCGGCTTCGGTCGCGTTGGCCATTTCAACCGGGTTGAGCAATGGGCCGCCGGCTTGTTCTTCCACATCGGCGGCACGGCCGTCCCAGAATTGGCTGCCCAACAAGGCGGCATTCAGGGCAGTCGGGGGGTTACGGGCGCCGAATTGGCTTTTGTGGCCCGCGCTGGTCGGCATGTTGTCCACGCCGGCCGTTGCCAAGTTGTGGCAGGAGTTACAGCTGACGGTGTTGCCTTTGGACAGGCGGGTTTCGTACCAAAGTTGTTGGCCGAGTTTGACCTGTTCTTCGGTAAACGGACGGATTTTTTGCATTTCGGCCGCATCAGGCAAAGGTTTGAACACGGCTTGCGCGCGTTCCAACAGGGCTTTGTCTTCGGCAGAAACATTGGCGGAATTTTGAGGGGCCGAAACGGCGGCGGTGCTTGCGGCAGCATCGGCAGCGCTCGCGGCAGAAGCCGCTTGAGGGGTTTCGGTTGTTTGAGCCGTTTTCTCGCCGCAGGCGGTCAGCGCGGCAGAAACGGCCAAAGCCAAAGCGATTTGGTGGAATTTCAAACGTGGCATAGGAGGGTTCCTTTGTTATGCGTTTGTTATGTCATGGATTGCTGATTGCACCAGCAATATACCAACTATAAAAGATAAGGCGGTTTTAATTTTTGTTGTAAATCAACCTTTTAAATTTGATAAATTTTGAAAATATCACTGATAGGGAAATTTATACTATGGAACTTTTTTATTATTTATTTACAATTAGTTACTGTTTTTAAGGCCGTCTGAAAAAATAAAATTCAGACGGCCTTTTAGTTTTTATCGATTACGTCCGTTATTTTCTTTTAAAAAATCTTAATAAATATGGGGTTATTAAAAAATGAAAATAATTTGCGTTATTACGCATAAAGCGTTATAAATGCGTTAATAAATGAACGTTTCACTTTAGAGTTTTTTATGCTGATTGCTTTATTGATTATGCTGCGCGAGGGCATCGAAGCCGCCCTGATCGTCGGTATTGTTGCCAGTTTTTTGAAACAGTCGGGACACAGCGAGCTGATGCCGAAGGTTTGGCTGGGCGTGTTTTTGGCTTCGGTCATGTGTTTGGGCATCGGTTACGGCATCCATTCGGCAACGGGCGAGATTCCGCAGAAGGAACAGGAATTGGTGGTCGGCGTCATCGGCCTGGTGGCCGTGGCCATGCTGACGTACATGATTTTGTGGATGAAAAAGGCCGCGCGTTCGATGAAACAGCATCTGCAGGATTCTGTTCAGACGGCCTTGAACCGCGGCAGCGGCCAGGGCTGGGCCTTGGTCGGCATGGCGTTTTTGGCCGTGGCGCGCGAAGGTTTGGAAAGTGTGTTTTTCCTGCTGGCCGTGTTCCAGCAAAGCCCGACGTGGTCTATGCCGATAGGCGCGGTGTTGGGGCTGTTGGCGGCGGTTGTCATCGGTACGCTGATTTATCAGGGCGGTATGCGCCTTAACTTGGCGAAGTTTTTCCGTTGGACGGGCGCGTTTCTGATTGTGGTGGCGGCCGGTCTGTTGGCCGGTTCGTTTCGCGCGCTGCATGAGGCCGGCGTATGGAATGTGATGCAGGACATCGCTTTCGACACATCGAAATATTTGCATGAAGACAGCCCTTTAGGCGTGCTGCTCGGCGGTTTCTTCGGCTATACCGACCATCCGACCGAAGGCGAAGTCCTGATTTGGCTGCTGTATCTGGTTCCCGTCATGATTTGGTTTTTGCGCGGCAGTGCGCCGGCAAAAACGTTAACTAAATAAAAAGGAATGAAAATGAAAAAATTCAATCTGACTGCTTTGTCCGTAATGTTGGCTCTGGGTTTGACCGCGTGTCAGCCGCCTGAAGCCGAAAAAGCCGCGCCTGCCGCTTCAGGCGCATCCGCTGCCGCCAATGCCGACGGTTCGGTCAATATCGGTGTGAACGATACTGCCTGCGAACCGATGGAATTGACCGTCCCCAGCGGCCAAGTCGTGTTCAACATTAAAAACGACAGCGGCCGCAAGCTGGAATGGGAAATCTTGAAAGGCGTGATGGTGGTGGACGAGCGTGAAAATATCGCCCCGGGTTTATCCGACAAAATGACTGTTACCCTGCTGCCGGGCGAATACGAAATGACTTGCGGCCTGTTGACTAATCCGCGCGGTAAGCTGATTGTTACCGACAGCGGCTTCAAAGACACTGCCAACGAAGCGGATTTGGAAAAACTGTCCCAACCGCTCGCCGACTATAAAGCTTACGTTCAAGGCGAGGTTAAAGAGCTGGTGGCGAAAACCAAAACCTTTACCGAAGCCGTTAAAGCCGGCGACATTGAAAAGGCCAAATCCCTGTTTGCCGCCACCCGCGTCCATTACGAACGTATCGAACCGATTGCCGAGCTTTTCAGCGAACTCGACCCCGTCATCGATGCGCGTGAAGACGACTTCAAAGACGGTGCGAAAGATGCCGGATTTACCGGCTTCCACCGTATCGAACACGCCCTTTGGGTAGAAAAAGACGTATCCGGCGTGAAGGAAATTGCAGCCAAACTGATGACCGATGTCGAAGCACTGCAAAAAGAAATCGACGCATTGGCATTCCCTCCGGGTAAGGTGGTCGGCGGCGCGTCCGAACTGATTGAAGAAGTGGCCGGCAGCAAAATCAGCGGCGAAGAAGACCGTTACAGCCATACCGACTTGAGCGACTTCCAAGCCAATGTGGAAGGCTCCAAAAAAATCGTTGATTTGTTCCGTCCGCTGATCGAAGCCAAAGACAAAGCGTTGTTGGAAAAAACCGATGCCAACTTCAAACAGGTTGAAGACATTTTGGCGAAATACAAAACCCCGAACGGTTTCGAGCTGTACGACAAATTGAGCGAAGAAGACCGCAAAGCCCTGCAGGCGCCGATTAATGCCTTGGCAGAAGACTTGGCCAAACTGCGCGGCATTTTGGGTTTGAAATAAGGTAACGCGTTTTCAGACGGCCTTTGGATATTGAAAGGTCGTCTGAATCTTATTGTCGTCCACACAAAATATGCTTGAAAACCAACCTTACTTCACACGATTGCAATCTTTCCGTTCCCTGCCAAGGAGCAGACCATGAGCCAAAACAAACAACCGGCACAACCCGAAAAACGAACCCTTTTCAAAACTGCCCTTGCCGCCGGTGCCATCGGCGTTGCCGGTTATTTTGCCGGTAAAAAACAAGGCGAAGCCGCCGCCGAAACCCAAAACAACCAACATTCCGAGCTGGCCTATCCGTGTTACGGCGAGCATCAGGCAGGCATCGTCACGCCACACCAGCTCTTCGGCATCATGTGTGCCTTTGACGTTACCGCCAAAGACGCCAAACAACTTGAAAACCTGTTCCGCGCCCTGACCGCCCGTATCGAATTCCTCACCCAAGGAGGCGAATACCAAGACGGCGACGACAAGCTCCCGCCGGCAGGCAGCGGCATCCTCGGCAAACAATTCCGCCCCGACGGACTGACAGTTACCGTCGGCGTCGGCAGCAGCCTTTTTGACGACCGCTTCGGACTCAAAGACAAAAAGCCGAAACACCTGCAGGAAATGCGCGACTTCCCCAACGACAAACTCCAAAAATCTTGGTGCGACGGCGACCTCAGCCTGCAAATTTGCGCATTCTCCCCCGAAACCTGCCAAGCCGCCCTACGCGACATCATCAAAAACACCGCCCAGTTTGCCGTCATCCGTTGGAGCATAGACGGTTGGCTCCCTAAAGCCGAACCCGGCGCCATTGCCGCGCGCAATCTTTTAGGTTTCCGCGACGGCTCCGGCAATCCCAAAGTCGAAGATCCCAAAGTCGCCGATCAAGTCCTGTGGACGGGCGTTGCCGCCAACAGCTTGGACGAACCGGCATGGGCGAAAAACGGCAGTTATCAGGCCGTCCGCCTCATCCGCCACTTTGTCGAGTTTTGGGACCGCACCCCGATGCAGGAACAAACCGATATTTTCGGCCGGCGCAAATACAGCGGCGCGCCCATGGACGGTAAAAAAGAGGGCGACACCGCCGATTTCGCCAAAGACCCCGACGGCAAAATCACGCCCAAAGACAGCCATATGCGCCTTGCCAATCCGCGCGATCCGGAGTTCATGAAAAAACACCTGCTCTACCGCCGCGCCTTCAACTACTCGCGCGGCCTCGCCGCCAACGGCCAGCTCGATGTCGGCCTGATTTTCATCTGCTATCAGGCCAACCTTGCCGACGGCTTCATCTTCGTGCAAAACCTGCTCAACGGCGAGCCTCTGGAGGAATACATCAGCCCGTTTGGCGGCGGCTATTTCTTCGTCCTGCCGGGTGTCGAAAAAGGCAGCTTCCTCGGCAAAGAGCTTTTGGGCGTATAAATCCGCCGATGGTTTGAATAGATAAAAAGGCCGTCTGAAACCTGATTTCCAGATTTCAGACGGCCTGAGTTTTTGCTATCAAACCAAATATTCCGCCAAGAAAGCCAATGCGTATTCGACGGCTTGCGCCCTTACTGCTTCACGGTCGCCTGTGAATAGTACGGTTTGCTCAAACGAGCCTTCGGGCGTAGCCAGGCCGAACCAGACTGTGCCGACCGGTTTGGCCGCGCTGCCGCCGCCGGGGCCGGCGATGCCGGAAATACTCAAGGCGTAATCTGCCTGCGCGACGGCTTTTGCGCCGCGTGCCATTTCATAGACGGTCTCGCGGCTGACTGCGCCGTGTTTCAGCAAGGTGTCGGGCATGACGCCGAGGCGGTCTTGTTTGGCTTGGTTGCTGTATGTGACGAAGCTTTGGTGAAACCACTGCGAGCTGCCGGGAACGGAGGTCAGCGCACCTGCAAGCAGGCCGCCGGTGCAGGACTCGGCGCAGGTAACGGTTTGACGGCGGCTGGTCAGGTGTTCGGCGATGGTTTGCAGATGGGACATGGCGGCTCCTTAGAGGAAAGGGTGGAATGGGGCGGGCGTTTGACCCGCCGGGTTTCAGACGGCCTGAAAGCTGAAATCAGTCTTTCGGCTGAATGAGGTGGACATCACATTGTGGGAACGGGATATTGATGTTGGCTTCGCGCAGATTTTCGACGATCTGCTCGTTCAGGGCGAATCGGAATGGGCCGAGATTTTCTTCTTGCGTCCACGCCCAAAGGGTGATTTCGATGGCGCTGTCGCCAAGGTTGGTAATGTATACGACGGCAGGTCGTTCTTCGGTTTGAACACACAATGGATGGTCGGTTGCCGCTCTCAATACGGCGGCTTTGGCGGCTTTCAAGTCGCAGGCGTAATCGACGCCGACAACGACTTGGGCGCGGCACAGGGGCAGGGAGGAGCGGTTGGTGATGCTGTTGGTCATGACCACGCTGTTGGGTAGGACGACTTCTTCGTTGTCCGGCGTGCTTAAAGAGGTCTGCACCATTTTGATTTCTCGGACGATGCCTTCAAAACCGTTGACGCGGATAAAGTCACCGACTTTAAACGGGCGGAACAGGATAATCAGCACGCCGGCGGCGAAGTTGGACAGTTGGTCTTTCAAAGACAAAGCCACGGCCAAGCCTGCGCCACCGATCAGGGCGGTAACGGAAGTGGTCGGAATGCCGAGTTTGCCCAGTGCGGCGATGATGATGAGGATCAGCAGGCCGATGTTGGCGACGTTGCCGAGGAAGCTGACCAGTGTTTTATCGACTTTGGCGCGCGTCAGCGCGGCTTTCATCAGTGTCACCACGCGCGTGGCGACCCAGCGGCCGATAAAGAAGATGGCCAAGGCGGCCAGCAGGTTGGTACCGAAAGACATGCCGGTTTGGGCGAGTTGTTCCCAACCGGAGAAGGAGGAGAGGACTTGAAGATCGAAATTCATAATTGTGTGTGCGTGTGAAGTTGTTTTTGTTTAAAAGGTCATTGTAAAACAAGGCCGTCTGAAAAACTAATGATTTGTTTTTTCAGACGGCCTTTAATCTTTCTTAAATCTTTTTCAGCTTAACGTAAAACGGTTTTGCTCCAACGGCTCACCCATTGTTTTTGTTTGGTGTTGATGTCGGTGCGGTTGAGGGAATCGCTGTGTTGCGGGGTTTGGGCAAACTCGAATACTTTGGGCAGCGGCGTGTTTTTGGCAGCCGGATAGACCCACATTTCGGCAGGAAGGGCTTTTTGCACTTCGCCGCTTTGCAGCCAGTTCACCAGTTTGGCCGCCAGTTCGGGCTGTTTTGCGCCTTTCAAAACGGCCGCGCCTTCAACTTGGCGGAATGTTCCGCCTTTGAGGAAGAGGTTGCCGGTGGGCGGGATGCTGTATTTGCCTTTGGAGTAGTGGACTTCGGCAGCCGGACTGGTGGCATAGCTGACCACGAGGGGATAAGCGCCACCGTTTTGGGTGAAGTCGGTGTAGTAGGCTTCGCTCCAGCCTTTGGCAACTTTCACGCCGTTTTGGCGCATTTGCGCCCACCATTTGAACGCGCCTTCTTCACCCATGCCGCCGATGTTGGCCAAGAGGAAGGAGAGGCCGGGCGAGGATGTGGCGGGAGACGGGGTCACCAGAAGGTTTTTATATTCCGGTTTGGTCAGGTCTTGCAGTGTTTGCGGCAGGGGCAGTTTTTTCTGTTCAAACCATTTTTTGTCGTAGTTGATGGCGACATAGGCGTAATCAACGGCCAGCGCATCGGGCAGGGAGGCGGTTACGGGTGCGGATTTGGGTTGGTTGGCGGCGAGGATGCCGGCGGCTTTGGCTTTGCCGATGTTGGCGTTGTCCAAACCGTAAACCGCATCGGCAATCGGGTTGGCCTTGCTCAAAATCAGCTTGTTGAGCATTTCGTTGCCGCTGCCTGCCTTGATGACGGACACTTTGGCATCGTTGGCTTTTTCAAATTGCGCGATGACGGATTGGGGCAGGCTGAAGGATTTGTGCACGGCCAAACGCACTTCGGTTTGGGCGTACAGGTTTGCCGAAGCCAGCAACAGAGCCACGGCGGACAATTTCAGTTTCATTCTCTTTCCTTTTTTGTACGGGTAAAATACGAAATATCATAACAAAATCTGCATATCAAGGCACGATATGAATCATTCTCCCGTTTGGCTGTTTGACCTCGACAATACTTTGCACAATGCCGAAGCCGGCATTTTCTACATCATCAACCGCGCCATGACCGAATACATGGCAGGCCGTCTGAAACTTTCCGAAGAAGCCGCCTCCCACCTGCGCCAAGATTATTGGCACCGATACGGCGCGACGCTTGCCGGTTTGCAAATCCACCATCCCGAAGTCGATATCGATGAATTTTTGCGTGAAAGTCACCCGCTTAAGCAAATTTTGGCAAAGGTGGAGGGTATGGATGGAACTGATGACGTTTTAGGCCGTCTGAAAGGGCGAAAAGCCGTGTTTTCCAACGGGCCTTCGTTTTATGTCTGCGCATTGGTGGAAGCGTTGGGCTTGGAAGCGCATTTTGACGGTTTGTTCGGTACGGACGACTTCGGCCTGCTCTACAAACCCAATCCGCAAGCCTATCTCAACGTCTGCCGCCTGTTGGGCGTCAAACCCGAACAGTGCATTATGGTGGACGACAGCGCCGACAATCTGCACCAAGCCAAAGCCTTGGGCATGAAGACCGTTTGGTACGGCGAAAAAGCCCATCCGTTGCCATTTGCCGACGGCATAGCGAAAGATATGCAGGGTTTGCTTGAATTTTGCACAAAACAGCCGTGAAGTTTTGAAAAAACAAGTACAATACACGGTATTGCCGACATTTAAAAACAAGGACAACATCATGCGTAAACTCGCTTTAATTCTGACCGCCGCCGCCGTTTTGGCCGGTTGCTCTTGGGAAACCTACACCAACGAATCCGGCCGTATCGCCGTACGCCAAAAATATGCTACCGGCACACCTATCGTTTATCAGGACGGTACTTATTCTAAAAACATGAATTACAACCAGTTCCGCCCAGAGCGCCGCGCCGTCCAATCCAACCAAACGGATCATGCCGAACACGGCGAACGCGGCCAACACTGGCAAAAACCGCAATTTGCCAACCAACAGCCAGCAACCGAATAACAATATCCCCAAGGCCGTCTGAAACGGAGTGAAAAACAATCAACACTTGTTGCCACACTTTTCAGACGGCCTCAAACAACGACAACGGAAACCGTATCATGGCTCAGACAGCTTTAAATATCGTCATCCTCGCCGCCGGCAAAGGCACGCGCATGTACTCCAAAATGCCCAAAGTGCTGCACCGCATCGGCGGCCTTCCCATGGTTGAGCGCGTCATCGACACCGCCGCTTCCCTGAATCCCAAAAACATCTGCGTCGTCATCGGCCACGGCAAAGAGCAAGTCTTGGATACCGTCAAACGCGATGTCGTTTGGGTTGAACAAACCGAACAGCTCGGTACCGGCCACGCCGTCAAAACCGCCCTGCCGCACCTGTCTGCCGAAGGCCGCACGCTGGTGTTGTACGGCGACGTCCCCCTGATTGACGCAGCCACCCTCGAAACCCTGCTCGAAGCCGCAGGCGACGAAGTCGGCCTGTTGACCGACGTGCCTAACGACCCGACAGGTTTGGGCCGTATCATCCGCGACAGCAACGGCAGCGTAACCGCCATTGTCGAAGAAAAAGACGCCGACGCCGCCCAAAAAGCCGTCCGCGAAATCAACACAGGCATCTTCGTCCTGCCCAACGCCAAACTTGAAAACTGGCTGGGCAGCCTCTCCAGCAACAATGCCCAAGGCGAATACTACCTGACCGACCTCATCGCCAAAGCCGTTGCCGACGGCATCAAAGTCCATCCCGTCCAAGT